>NZ_JAJAEF010000015.1:0-119384 GCF_020447145.1 Shewanella sp. SR1
GTTCAGTTGGTTAGAATACCGGCCTGTCACGCCGGGGGTCGCGGGTTCGAGTCCCGTCCGCTCCGCCAACATTTCGATAAGCCCTAACAGCAATGTTAGGGCTTTTTCGTATCTGGAATTTATCTATTTCAATCGTCGCGGAACAGCATCCCTGCTTAACAGCCCAGTTCGGCATCGCTACCTCACATTCGTCGGCGTAAAATTTAAATCTCAGCCTACTTTTGTCTAAGTTTGTCCCACTTATTTCATATTATGTCTTTCTCGCACAGAATGGCGCTTGTGCGCGACTTGGCAGTATTGACCTGTGACACTGATCTCGGACAAATTAAACGGTATAATGCCTTATGTCTTTCATGAGTAACGAAAATGAATTGTCGTCTTGGGTGTGGTGCTTGCTGTATTGCGCCTTCAATTAGCAGCTGTATTCCTGGTATGCCAAATGGTAAGGCTGCGGGTGAGCGTTGTGTGCAGCTGAGTGATGCCAATTTATGTTTGATCTTCGGCTCGTCCGATCGTCCCGCGGTTTGTAGTGATTTCGATGCATCGGAAGATGTATGCGGTCATTCGAACGAAGAGGCGCTTTGGTTGATTACCCAACTCGAAGCTCAAACCTCTCATTAAGTTTATCGCTGACAGGTGAAATATGCAGTTAACTCGTTATACCGATTTTGGCGTTCGAACCTTGATGTATTTGGCGGTTCAGCCAGACAGAACCACTTTATTTAGAATTGCTGAAATTACTCAGGTATTTAATCTGTCTCCAAATCATGTCTCTAAGATAGTGCATCATTTAGGCAAGATGGGTTACCTCGAAACCATTCGCGGTAAGATGGGCGGTTTCCGTTTGGGTAAGCCTGCGAGTGAGATTAACTTAGGTCAGTTAGTTCGGGTGTTAGAAAACTCGTTGGCGCCGATTGATTGCAGCAAACCTTACTGCCGATTCACGCCTGCCTGTAAGTTGAAAGGCGTGTTAGCACAAGCAGTTGAAGCCTATTTGAATGTGCTTGATCAATATACCCTACTGGACATTGTGAGTAATCGTGATGAGTTACTTGCCTTGCTGCCTGACATGTCTATCTCAGTGTTACAGCTGGATTAGTTCCATTTTTGTGTGCAATGCCGATGGGGAGCAAGCTTGATGCAGGTACTAGATCAATCCCCTCGGTTTTTAGTCTTTGTAGATTGGCCTTTAAGAAGCGCATTGTTTCTGGATAAGGATGGGCAATCGCCACTAGGTTACCTTGAGTATGTGCCTGACTTATCATTAAGCTAAATTGTCTTTCGAGTGCTTTAGCACTGATATCATTGTCTAGAAACAGTTGGCGTTTTAATAACGGCACGCCTAACTGATCCGCTGTCTCTCCCGCCTTAGTGAACCTTGTTGTCATACTATCGATAAAATACAGATGCTTTTGTTTGAGGGTTTCCATCACCCACAGCATAGGATCATCGAGTTGAGTCAGTAAGCTCCCCATGTGGTTATTGGCACCTTTAGCAAAAGGAACGCTGTTAATCGCATCGATAACACTGGCACGAATTTGTGCCTCAGTCATAGTATTGGTCAATCCACCGAGCCCTAACGCCTTACCATTAAGCGCTTGCATAGGCAGATGCAGCATGATTTCGTGGCCCTTTTTATGGCCAGCATTGGCGAGTTCTTTGCCAAGAGGTGTATGAGGCAACACTGAGAGTGTCACTGTGCTGGGCAGTGCCAGCACGGCTTGATCGGTATGACGATAACCTATGTCATCAATAATGAGGGCAATCTGAGCAGCATGACTTTGAGAAATGCTTAGGGCCAATAGGGCCAAGGAATAAAGTAAGCGCACAGTTTCTTCTTATTAGTCATGATGCTGTATCCATGCAATGGCTGAGGTCACTTGATGATCTTGGGCCAGAGATGCATGGGCGGATAGGGCGTCGATTATAGCCAAATTACCCGCGCCGGAACCAGTTTCTGCGGCAATTTTTATGTCTGGGACGATTCCTATGTTGTGAATGTTTTCACCTCTGGGGGTATTGTACTGAGCAATGGTGAGTTTTATCGCGTTACCATCTTCTAAGATGGGGATCAGGCTTTGGACTGTGCCTTTACCGAAACTGGTCTCACCTAAGAGCTTAGCCCGACCATTTTCCTGCAATGCGGCGGCGAGCACTTCGGATGCAGAGGCCGAGCCTTTGTTGATCAACACTAGCATGGGCACGTTAGTCAGCATGGTTTGTGGTGAGGCATAGTAGTCAGAGTTGGCATCGAAGAAGCGGCCAGAGGTTGAGACTATTCGGCCCTTGGCGAGGAATAGGTCAGCAATTTTAACGGCTTGGTCGAGCAGGCCGCCGGGATTATTACGTAAATCTAAGATGAGCCCGGCGAGCGGTTTGTTTTGCCATTGGCTGAGTGAGCGCACCATATCTTCGGTCGAGTTTTCTTGGAAGCTACTTAATCTGACATAACCAATATTGCCATCAAGCAGTTGAGTGGTGACAGATTTGATAGTGATAGTGCTCGGCTTGAGTGACACTTCGAAGGTCGCATCGTCATTGCTGTGCTTAAGCACTAACTTAATGCTTTGATTGGTGAGGCTATGTTTTTTTATCTCGGCAAGGATATTGGCGAGGTTAGTCTCGGTCGCCAGTGTGTCGTTGAACTTAACAATAATGTCGCCTGCGCGTATTCCCGCTTGTTCTGCGGGGGAATGGGCGAAGGGGGCGATGATGTTGATGTGGTCATTTTGGGTTGCGACTTCGAAGCCGAAACCAAAATATTCGCCGCGATTGGAGTCTTTGAGATCGAGTAATTCTTGGTGATTCAAAAAGCTAGAATAGGGATCTAAATGCTCAAAAATACCTTTGATTGCCGCTTGCACTAACTCTTCTTTTGAAACGGTTTTTACGTAATAAGTTTCAACGGTTTCAAGCACATCTTGCAGTAACGGATAGTCAAAATCACTGCGATAGGACTTAGCGTTCTCTTGACTAGAGAGGCTGATGGATAGGCCCAAAGTCAGGCCTAATCCAACGCAACTGATATAGCGGATCATGTGTTTCATAGCCGTCCCCTGTGATGAGGGGACCGTTATGATTAGCGACAGTATTTCGCTGGATCGACGGCTTGCCCCTTGTGCCTTATTTCAAAGTATAGGCCAGCCTCGCTCTGTCCACCCGAACGTCCGACTAAAGCTATCGCTTCGCCGCTTTTTACCATGTCGCCAGGGCTTTTTAATAGGGTTTGAGCATGGCCGTAAAGGCTCATATAACCTTTGCCATGATCGATAACCATCACTAAACCAAAACCGCGTAACCAGTCGGCATAAATAACCTTACCACCTGAAACGGCTCGAATATTTTGCCCTTCTGGTGCGGATAACATAGTGCCTTTCCACACCACTTGGCCGGAACGTTGGCTGCCAAAGCTGGCACTGACGCGACCTTTCGTCGGCCATTTGAGTTTGCCACTTTGTTTACCAAAACCTTCCATCGAAGGATTGTCTTTCATGGCTCGCAGCGCTTGTTCGACCACGCGCTTTAAGCTGGCCTCTTCAATTTGCAATTGCTCCAGCTCAGCGCCCTTAGAATTTAAGGTGCGCTGTAGCTCTTTGATGGTCAGTTGACGCTGATCTTGCTCTTGGCTCAAACGTTTGGCTTGGACCTGTTGTTCGGCCACGAGTTTGGTTAATTGCTTTTGCTTACTCGTTTGCGACACCTTGATCTCATCTAGCTCGGTCAAGGTTTGCTTTAATTCGTTGATCGACTTCATCCGCGCTTTATTGAGGTATTGGTAATAGGCCAACATACGCTCGATAGTCGCAGGACTTTGCTGATTGAGCATCATCTTAGTGTAATCGTGATTACCGGCAAGATAGGCGCTCGACAGCTGTTTTGACAGTGTTTGTTGCTGACTCACTTTAAGCGTTTCTAACACATCTTGACGTTGTTTCAGCTCGGTCAGCTTAGTATCGATTTGCGCTAAGCTATTTTTGGTGCTGTTGACTTTTTTGGCCGCTGACGCAATCGCTTCTTCATCGCTACGCAGCAATGACAGCAATTTTTCTCTTTGTTTACTGGTGTTTTTTAACGCGCTTTGTTGTTGATTTATTTGCGATTGGATTGATTTCAACTCGGACTGACGCTTCTCCAAATCAGAAGCGTTGGCCGAGAAAGATAACATCATAAAGCCAGCAATAATGCTGGCTTTAACAAGGAGTCGAGTGCTCACTAGGTAACGGTTACTCTTTAATGTGGATTAAGGGCTTGCCCGTCATCTCTGCTGGAATGGCTTCGCCAATCAAGGTCAAGATAGTCGGTGCGACATCGCTGAGTTTACCACCTTCATCTATGGTCGCATTGCGGCCCACAAAGACGAAAGGTACCAGTTCACTGGTGTGGGCTGTGTGCGCCTGACCTGTAGTTTCGTCCGTCATTTGCTCGGCGTTGCCGTGGTCGGCGGTAATAATGCACTCACCACCCACTTTCGCCAGCGCATCCACTACACGGCCGATACAAGCGTCAACCGCTTCACAGGCTTTAACGGCGGCATCGAAATTACCCGTGTGGCCAACCATGTCGCCATTCGGATAGTTACAGATGATCACGTCGTACTTGGTCGATTCAATTGCCGCCACTAACTTGTCGGTCAGCTCGGCTGAACTCATCTCAGGCTGTAGATCGTAAGTCGCCACTTTAGGTGAGTTGATTAGGATGCGATCTTCACCTTCGAATGGCTCTTCTTTGCCGCCGTTGAAGAAGAAAGTCACATGGGCATATTTCTCAGTTTCAGAGATACGCAGTTGAGTGCGACCTTGTTTCTGCAGCACTTCACCTAAGGTATTCACCAAGTTTTCAGATGGATACGCGATAGGTGCTTTGATGTCGCCGGCGTACTCAGTCAGAGTGACAAAGTGCATTTTCGGCACCACAGCGCGTTCGAAACCATCGAAGTCTGGGTTGATAAAGCTACGGGTGATTTGGCGGGCACGGTCGGCACGGAAATTCATAAATATCAGTGCATCGCCATCTTGCAAGGTGGCAACTTGGCCGTCTGCATCAGTAATCGCCGATGAAGAGACGAACTCGTCGTTCTCGTTACGCTCGTAAGCCGCTTCTAATGCAGTAACCGCATTGTCGTATTGGAATTTTGACTTGCCTTGGGTGATTAAATCGTAGGCTTGCGAGACGCGATCCCAACGATTATCCCTGTCCATTGCAAAGTAACGACCAATCATCGAGGCGATACGGCCATGGCCTAATGTAGTAAACAGATCATCAAAATGACTCAAGCTGCTCTTAGCGCTGCGCGGTGGTGTATCGCGGCCGTCGAGGAAAGCGTGCAAGTAAACCTTAGTTGCGCCACGGGCAACGGCCATACGGCACATCGCTTCGATATGCTCTTCATGGCTGTGAACACCACCGGCAGAAAGCAGACCCATAATGTGCACTGCGCCGCCGGCTTTAATGGCCGAGTCAACCGCATCACACAGGGCTGGATTTTGTTCAAACTCATGATCTGAAATGGCTTTACTGATGCGAGTGAGTTCTTGATACACCACACGGCCAGAGCCTAAGTTAATGTGGCCAACTTCAGAATTTCCCATCTGGCCATCAGGTAAGCCTACATCTAAGCCAGAACCTGAAATCAAACTATGGGGATATTGAGCGTTGAGACGGTCGAGTACCGGAGTATTGGCGTGGAAAATCGCATTGTTATGCGTGTTTTCACGGTAGCCCCAGCCATCGAGGATCAACAACGCGAGCGGACGTTTAGCTGTCGTCATAGTGATACCTTTAAGTTTTATAGAAGCGATAGAAATCTGAAATTGGTCAAATATTACTACGTTAGCGGGGTATGAAAAAGCGCTTTACCCCGATTAAGGTCATCGAATCACTAATTCGTCCGATTCTGTGGCTGGCTTGTAACAAGCACCTAGGCAATTGCGCTAAAAGTGCGATCTCGAACTGTGACTAAACTGCTGCAATCTGCCAAGGCAATCGGTATACTCTGTGCCCTTATCGAATTTTCGCCATTTATGCGGGCAATCATCATGCAAGAATATATCGAATTTTTTAAAGCTCACTCAATGTTAAGTCTGGCCTGGGTGGGATTATTTGTTGTGCTTGTCGCGAGTATCATCAAATCGAGCATGTCAAAAATCAAAAGTATTTCTCACCAAGAACTGACAATTATGGTGAACAGACAGGACGCTAAAGTCGTTGATGTGCGCTCTAATGACGAGTTCCGCAAGGGGCATATTGTTGATGCAATTAACGTTACGCTAGCAGATATTAAAAATAATCAGATATCTGCCCTTGAAAAGTTTAAAGCCAGTCCCATTATATTGGTATGCAATGCTGGCATGACCTCGTCTCAAGCCGCTCAGCTTTTAGGTCAACAAGGTTTCGAAAACCTGTATAACTTGAAAGGTGGTATGGGTGAATGGCAGGCAGCAAATATGCCTGTTTCAAAAAGCAAAAGATAAGTTGTCGGCGGCAGTTATGATTTAAGCTGCACCCTATCCTTTAGGCAGTGCAGCAATACAGTCATCATTGTTTGGCATACTGATCCTGCGGTCGCTAAGGGCTTAATGTAAGTTTTTAGACTGGTTCGATCTATACCCGAATATGGGTGCAAGTTGGGATGATACCGAGATCTGATACAGGCCTTGAGTAACATAAGCCCCGAGCCAATTTACGTTCAAAGATGAATTGGCTTTCAAATAATAATTGGCTTTCAACGAAAAGCCGATACAACATTGATAGGATAGGTAGGAAATTATGGCTGAAGTAGCAAACAACGAACAACAAGCCCCACAATTCAACATCCAACGTGTTTACACTAAAGATGTGTCTTTCGAAACGCCTAACAGCCCAGCTGTATTCCAAAAAGAATGGAACCCAGAAGTTAAGTTAGATTTAGACACGCGCAGCGCTAAATTAGCTGACGATGTGTATGAAGTTGTCCTGTCTTTAACTGTGACTGCACAAAACGGTGGCGATACCGCTTTCCTATGTGAAGTACAACAAGCTGGTATCTTCTCTATCACTGGTCTGACTGAGCCACAACTGGCCCATTCATTAGGTGCATACTGCCCTAACATCCTATTCCCATATGCTCGCGAAACCGTGGGCAGCTTAGTCGGTCGTGGTACTTTCCCACAACTGAACCTAGCACCAGTTAACTTCGACGCGCTGTTTGCCCAATACGTGCAACAACGTCAAGCTGCTGCGACTGCACCAGCTGCCGAAGAAGCTAACGCTTAATTACATGAAAAACTCTGCCGATATCACGGTATTAGGGGCGGGCTCTTATGGCACCGCCCTTGCCATTTCTTTAGCCAGCAACGGTCATAAGACCTTGTTATGGGGACACGATCCTGTCCACATGCAAACGCTCGCTCAAGACAAGTGCAACCAAGCATTTTTGCCTGGTATTGCGTTTCCTGATTGTTTACAGATCGAAGCCGATTTAGCCAAAGCCTTAGCTGCCAGTAACAATGTGTTAGTGGTAGTGCCAAGCCATGTGTTTGGAACTGTGCTTGAGCAAGCTAAACCGTTACTCCGTAGCGATGCGCGCATCGTATGGGCAACGAAAGGGCTCGAGCCTGAAACCGGACGTTTGCTGCAAGATGTGGCCCGTGATGTGTTAGGTGAGCAATATCCGCTGGCGGTGTTATCTGGGCCGACCTTCGCGAAAGAATTAGCCATGGGTTTACCTACGGCCATTTCGGTCGCGGGGACTTGTCCTACGTTCACCAACGATCTCGTCGAGCTGTTACACAGCCCTAAACGTTTGCGGGTTTACGCCAACGACGACTTTACCGGACTGCAACTTGGCGGCGCGGTAAAGAACGTGATCGCGATAGGTGCGGGCATGTCCGACGGTATCGGCTTTGGCGCCAATGCCAGAACAGCCTTGATTACCCGTGGTTTAGTTGAGTTAACTCGTTTAGGCGAAGCCTTAGGTGCTAATGCGGCCACTTTTATGGGCATGGCGGGGTTAGGCGACTTAGTGTTGACCTGTACCGACAACCAATCCCGTAACCGTCGTTTCGGTTTAGCCTTAGGTAAAGGCTGTGATGTGATGACAGCACAGGCTGAAATCGGCCAAGTGGTTGAAGGTTATCGCAATACCAAGGAAGTGTTTACGCTTGCGAAACGCCTTGGGGTTGAAATGCCAATCACCGAGCAGATTTACCAAGTCTTGTACCAAGGTAAATCGCCCGTCGATGCTGCGAAAGAATTGCTCAGCAGAGAAAAGAAATCAGAAACGCCCGCGCAATAAACCGCGAGCCGTGATGATGCTGAATAAAGGAAAGGGTGCTAAAATAGCGCCCTTTTTTGTGCCTAACGTTTGAGCTTATCTTTGCTCCGTTTAGCGGTTGCTGACTTGCCTGCTAAAGGTTCGCGAGTCCGCAAACTGCCTGTTGGCAGCCAATACCAATCAATTTATCTGTGTGGAGTAAGAGCGTGAAACATCATGATGTCATTATTATCGGAGCCGGCGCCGCGGGATTGATGTGTGCAGCGACTGCAGGTTACCGAGGCCGTGATGTACTCGTACTCGACAATGCCAAGCAAGCTGGGCGTAAAATCCTCATCAGCGGCGGCGGGCGTTGTAACTTCACCAACCTTAAAGTCGAGCCCGCTAACTTCCTCTGTGGTAATCCCCACTTTGTTAAGTCGGCACTCGCGCGTTATCCGTCGCAGCAGTTTATTGAACTGGTCGAGCGCCACGGCATTGAATACCACGAGCGCGATCACGGCCAACTGTTTTGCAATGACTCGGCTAAAGAAATAGTCACTATGCTACTGACCGAGTGTGAATGGGCGGGCGTGACCATTAAGCTGCGCACCGATATTCTGGCCGTTAAAAAGACCGAGGCAGGGCGCTTTGAGCTCAATACTTCTAACGGCGAACTGAGCTGCGACTCACTGGTTATCGCCACGGGCGGTTTATCCATGCCTAAACTCGGCGCCACGCCTTACGGTTATCAACTGGCCGAGCAGTTTGGTCTCAAAGTATTACCCACTCACGCAGGTCTGGTGCCTTTTACATGGCACAGTGAAGATAAAATTCGTTTCGAACCTTTGTCGGGCATAGCCGTGCCGAGCCGCATTACCGCCAAAGATGGCGCTGCATTTAGCGAAGCGCTGCTATTCACTCACCGTGGCTTATCTGGCCCTGCTATTTTACAGATTTCTAACTATTGGAAAGCGGGCGAAACCATAGAAATCGATCTCTTGCCCAATATGGATTTGGCGCAATTGCTAGAGCAGCAGCTCACTGCCCATCCTAAGCAAAGCCTGCGCAACACCCTCTGCCAATGGTTGCCTAAACGTTTGGTCGAAGTGCTATTTGATGAAGCTCTGTTGAATAAAGCCTTAAATCAGCTAGTGCACGCCGAGCGCGCAAAACTTGTGGATGATATACACCGCTGGACAATATTGATGAACGGCACTGAAGGCTACCGCACCGCAGAAGTGACCTTAGGTGGTATTGATAGTAATGAGCTGTCATCCAAAACCATGGAAGCCAGCAAAGTCGCAGGACTCTACTTTATCGGTGAAGTCATGGACGTAAGTGGTTGGTTAGGCGGGTTTAATTTTCAATGGGCCTGAGCATCCGGCGTCGCCGCAGGACAAGCGGTTTAGTGTAGATACCCACAATCGTTAATGCGCTATTTATTAAAATAAAAATATAGGGGGTCATTTTGTATGAGCCAGTGGATTAAGGTTTCACTCGTTAACTTAAAATCGCTAACTTAGTATGGGGCAACAATGAGTTAGGCGCTTAGCTCTAATTCGTGAGCCTCGCATTAATATTTGTATGGGACTAACATTTTAATTCACCAGCGCCGCGCGGCCTTATCGCGCAGCATCTGATGGGTAGACCGATGGGGCGTAAATTAAACAAGTGAAACTGCTCGAGCAAATTGAGTGCCAAACGCTGTGCGCTCCAATATGCCATGAGTGATAGTGAGCTTCTGCGTCTCTTTCTCGTAAGTTTGACGAAGCCGCATGACTTCAGGTCGTTGGTCTGCCCATTTATATGCAGCGACATCCATTAACTCTGTAGTGTAGTTAACATTGACAAGCCCTAGCCGGACCCAGTTGTCCACCATAGCTGGAAGAGCGGGAATTTCCACAGGATCTTTTGTTGTGCTGCTGGATAGATTCAGCAAGTGGCGGACTAGAATACTGTAGCCCTTTTGACCGACTGTAGTGAGTCTGACTTCGACTATTGCTATGGGGACCGAGGATTGAAGTGAGCCACGTATTAGTTGTGCATCTTCAGAGCTAAGTTGACGGATAATCTCAACGAAAGCAGGATGTGCGTCGGCTGCTACACGAGCATCCATAGCTGTCGCGAGGAGATTAAGATACATGTCTTTGAGGTTGGGTTCTTCATGGGTAAAAGCGAGTCCTTGGAGTGCTGGGCCTGCAATTGAGGCTTTTGGTTCTACAATCTGTTCAGGAGGAATTGTCGAGGTTTTTGCAGAAATATCTTGCTGAAAACTTTCTGAGAAATAGGCTCTCGCTTTGTCGAAGGCGAAATTGACGGCGGCAAGAGGTAACAGGGCATTGTTTATCGTCTTAGTGATGGTCAGTGCCGTTTGCCCGAGATGCTGTCCAGCTTCTTTTACATTTGGGTTGTCCCCAGCAGCCTTCAATATTTCGCTTACCAAAGCTACTCCATCGCGTGCGGTTTTGATTGCGTCATCGGTTGTCATCGTTTCTCCGTGAAATATCAGGCTGAGATGGGCAGAAGGATCTAACGTCTTAGTATTTAGAGCAGCGCTGTTTTCCTCATTAGACCAGTAAAAATGCGCATGAGCACAAATCCAGACATCCAAAATAAAGCAATAACATAATGCGCTTTCGGTTTGCCTTCAAGCAACAATGATGGAAGTTGCTTTAACGATAGTCATTAAAAGCAGCTGTATAGCAGATCAAGCACTAAATCGAGTTATTTCCTTAAAAATTGATGTATTTAAGTGATAATTAGCTCATTCGGCTTAGATTAAGCTTTTATCGTCATAAATTAAGAAGGTACAGTGATTTAATTGCGATAGCCCTGCGAAAAGTTACTGATTTTGAAGAGTTAGTCGTTATTTGACATTCTTGTCATTGAGTTGAACGAGTTAGGTGTAATGTATATAAAACTTGAAAAACTATACATGTTTTCTCTATCATGTATAATTTTTGAGTAAAACTATACATATTGAATCTCTTCAGTATAAAAAAGAGTGAAATTTATCTATGTTAGACTCGCTTGCCTTGCTTCCTCTTCCCAACATTGAGCTGTGGGAAACTCGTTCGGTGCTAAAAAAAACCGCCGAAGCGCATCGCTATTTGGCAGAACTTAAAGGTGTCGCTGCCAGCATTCCAAACGAAGCTATTTTAATCAATACGTTGGCACTACAAGAGGCAAAAGACAGTTCAGAGGTTGAGAATATCGTCACTACGCACGATGAGCTTTATAAGGCCAATTTATTTGAAGAGGCCATTACTAACCCTTCCACCAAAGAAGTCCAAGATTATGCCTTTGCTTTAAAGCAAGGGTTTCATATTGCACGGCAAAACAAAGTAATTCGTCTCAGCGATATTCTTTCGATACAACAAAATCTAGAGCACAACAACGCAGGGCTGCGCAAGTTACCGGGCACTGATCTTAAGAATGCTCGAACGGGTGAAGTTATTTATATACCGCCACAGCATGCTGATGACATTGCTGAGCTCATGGGCAATCTTATTCTGTTTATAAACAATGACGACCAGTGTGATGCCGATCCGTTAGTAAAAATGGCCATTATTCATCATCAATTTGAAAGTATTCACCCCTTCTATGACGGTAATGGTCGAACGGGGCGGATATTGAATATTCTGTATTTGGTCATTAAAGATTTACTTAACTTACCAGTATTGTATTTAAGCCGTTTTATTATTCAGCATAAGGCTGACTATTACGCAAACTTGCAAGCGGTAAGAGATACAGGTAACTGGGAGCCGTGGCTGCTGTTTATGCTTGATGGCATTATTGGCACTGCGCAAAATACCATTTCACTGATCACCGAAATGAAAACGCTCATGACTAACGTCAAACAAGGTATCCGTGAACAGCTGCCCAAAATCTATAGCCAAGATTTACTCAACAATTTGTTTAATCATCCCTATACCAAAATTGACTTTTTAGTCGAAGAATTAGGGGTGACGCGTATTACTGCCACTAAATATTTAGAGCAACTGGTCGAGTGCGGTTTTTTAACGAAACAAAAAGTGGGGCGCGCTAATTATTACATTAACGCCCCGCTGTGCCAGTTGTTGATCGCCCACAGCTAAGCTGAGTTGAACCAATAGCAGCACTGACTATTTTTCAGTGCCTGCCTTCCAACTAATTAATTTAACCAATCGCCAGTTTGGTTTCTGCGTAGCGAAGTTTTTTCACTCTTGGATTCGCGAGGAAATAGGCGAGCATGAGTGGGCCGAGGCGACCCATGAACATCATAAAGATGATGATGGCTTGGCCTAGAGTGGTTAAGTTACCTGTTAAACCTCGGGACAAACCGACAGTGCCCAGTGCGGATATGGCCTCGAAGACGATATCGATTAACGGCGCTTTCTCGCTTAATACCAATATGAAAATGGCCAGCCAAGATACGACCAGAGAGATAATGGTCAGTGCTAAGGCTTTGCTGACGGTGTCTTTGGGGATTTCCCGTTTAAACACATAGATGGCTTCATCGCGACGTAAATAACCATAAGTGGCCAAAATCAGCACCATAAATGTAACGACTTTAATGCCGCTGGCGGTACTTAATGAGCCGCCGCCGATAAACATCAGCACGAGTATGAGCAAGGTACTGGCGTCTTCGAGTTGGTCAATCGCTAGGGTATTAAAACCTGCGGTGCGTGGTGTAACGGCTTGAAACCATGAGGCTAACCATTTGCCGAGTTCGCTTAAGGGCGCCAAGGTGTTGGGGTTGTTGTACTCAATAAAGTAAATCGCAATCACGGCGACCGCGTTGATGACAATAGTGCCGGTGATCATCATGCGGCTGTAAACGCTGAGTTTTGACCAACGTTTGTTCCTACGCAGATCTATCCACACCGAAAATCCTAAACCACCAATGATAAACAAACCTGTGATAGTTAGGTTGATCACGGGATCGGCCACATAGGGCATTAGGCTGTCGGCACTGAGGGCAAAACCTGCGTTATTAAAGGCGCTAATCGTATAGAAAAAACCGTGGAATAAGCTGGTTTGCCAGCCGAGTTCATGGCTCCAATGCACTGATAAAATCAGCATGCCTACGGCTTCAACCAGTAGCGAAAACACAAATACGGCTTTGGCGGTCGAGACTAATGTCGATGTATCGGTTTGATTAAACGCCTCTTTTGCGACGGTTTGCTGTAGAAAGCCAATCTTACCGCCAAGGGCGATAAGGGTGACAATCGCAAAAGTCATCAGCCCCAGCCCGCCGCATTGGATTAGCAGCGCAATGACAATTTGGCCAAAGGGCGTAAAAACCGTGCCAGTATCGACAACAACCAACCCAGTTACAGTAACCGCTGACGTTGCAGTGAACAGGCTTTGCAGCCAAGTAATAGAAGATTCGGTCGCTATCGGCAGTTTGAGTAAGCAAGTGCCTAGGATGATCAGCAGTGCAAAGCTGACGCTGAGGATAAAAGGCGGCGCACCAATAAGCTTTTTACCGGGATTCGCTTTGTGCTCAATTGCCGTGACTGAGGGATGCCATTGAACCACCTTACACCAACCTTGGTGCGAGATATTGTAACTCGGTGCGGCTGCCACATAGCAGCAAAGCATCGTTGGTTTGCAGCACAAAACTGCTATCCAGCTTACTGATCACCGTCAGATCCCGCTTCACCATAATGGCCGCGACTTTGCCCTTGGGATTACGCTCCACATTGGTTAAGGTTGCATCCTTGTCGTCGAGTGCCGAGCCCAGCAACTTAGAAAGTACGGTTTGATCTAAATGCGCTTTAATATGGATTTCAACCACATACATACCATCGCCGATCGGTAAGAAATTACTCACCATAGGATAATTGAGCGACTGGGCGACGCGAATGCCCATTTCTTCCTCTGGATGTATGATGCGGGCAACGCCGAGTTTAGACACTATCGTGTGGTGCGCCTTAGTGCTGGCCTTGACCCAAATCACCTTCACGCCCAGATTCTTGAGTGCCAAGGTGCACAGCAAGCTAGATTGCATGTCTTCGCCGATGGCGACTAACACCACTTCACTGCTGGCAAGGTCTAACTCCCGCAGCGCCGTTTCGTCTGAGCAGTCGCAAATTACCGCTTCGGTGAGGCTTTCTACGTATTTCTCCACCATTTTGGGGTCGCTATCCACGCCTGTAACTGTGTGACCTAAGTGGATTAGCTCAAGGCTGGCGGCGATGCCAAATCGCCCTAAGCCAATAACGGTAAAATGCGCCATACAAACATCCTTTTACGATTTTTTTGAAAGTGTTGTTGATGATAAAAACGTTATTTTTGACTCATGTCAGTCAAGCGATAGCCGAGTCCCGCTTCTGTCTTGATCAGCTGTTGCTCTGTGCTGCCGTTGAGCTTTTTGCGTAACTGACTGACCAAGATCCGCAGATAATGACTGTCATCGGTATGGGTTTCGCCCCAAATATCCCGCAGTAATTCAGTTTGTTTCACTAACTGACCGGGGTGAGACATTAAGGTCTCAATCAGGGCGAATTCCTTTTTAGTTAAGGCGATTTCTTGCTGGTCGAGCCAAAGCTGGTGGGTACTTTTTTGCAGCTTAAGTGCGCCAAACTGCAGCACATCACTCAAGGCGGGTTCATCCACTAAGTCGCGGACTAATACCTTAATGCGCGCGATTAACTCCCTGATCCCAAATGGCTTGCTGAGATAATCATTTGCGCCTGCTTCCAATAGGCGGATTTTCTCTTCCTCTTGATCGCGGGCGGTTAAGATAAGCACGGGCACTTTGTCATGCTGCCGTAGGGTTTGCAGCAAGCTGATGCCATCGCCGTCGGGTAAGCCAAGGTCGAGCACTAACACGTGTGGCTTCTGGGCTTGATATTGGGCGAGGGCAGAGGCAATCGAGGCGGCACCATGATATTCAAAGCCTTCCGCTTCTAACGATATCCGCATAAAAGTATGAATTTGCGCTTCGTCATCGACAACCAGTACCTTGTAAGCCATTTATTGCTCTCCCTTTTTAATCGGCAAAGCGATACGAATAAGGCTGCCCTTAGCCACAGGTTCGGCGCTGATCTGGCCGCCATGGGCGGTAATAATGCCCTTAGCAACGGCAAGCCCAAGGCCTGCGCCGCCATCAGTTGAGGGATGCTGACGATAAAAGAGTTCAAAAATAGCCTGCGCTTCTGCGGAGGTGATGCCTACGCCCTCATCTTGAATATCTAACCGCAGCATATCGCCTTGTTGGTAAGCTTTTACTGTGACGGGTTTATCTAAGGGCGAATAGCGCAGCGCATTATCCAGCACATTAAAAATGGCCTGTTCAATCAAAGAACTGCTGATCATTAGTGGCGGCAGTTCAGCCTCGCTGTCGATAACAATTCGCGGCTGCGCGGCGGGAAAACGGCCGATAGCTTGGTGCAAAACATTCATCATGGCGTCTTCACTCAGGCTGAACTTGAGGGCGCCGTGTTGTAACTTAGTGGCCTGTAACAGGTTTTCGATATATTGATGCAGGCGATGGCTCTCGGCAGCCGCGCTATCAATCAGCTCAGTCTTTTGCGACGCACTGAGCTTAGGCATGTATTCCTTCAGGGTCGTCAGGGTGCCTATGATGGTTGAGAGCGGGGTGCGTAAGTCATGGGAAACCGACAATAAGATGCTGTTACGTAACTGAGCCTGTTCGAGTGCTGCTTGTTGGCGGCGATAAAGTTCGGCCAATTTGCTGGTGGTCAGGGCGACAAGTAAAAACACAGTTAGATTGAGAATGTCCTCAAGATTGAACATCTGTAGCGAATAGCGCGGCGTGGTAAACAGAAAATTAAAGCTGGTCGCCTCAAACACAGCCGCAAAATAGGCAAAGTTAGCGTTGCATTGTAGGGCCACAGCAACCACGGCCAATTGTAAGATCAGCAGCACGGCTATGGTGGAGCCTGCAAAATAATCGATAAAAGCACTGCTAAAAATCGCTATCACCAGCACTATGCCGGTAAAAAATGTTGGGTGCGAACGCCAGTATTGAGTCATGGGAGCCGCTATGGATGAAGTCATGGATAGAAAGACGCATATAAATAAAGTGTCTGTACTCTAGCAAAGCCATTTTAAGATAGCGCGTAAAAAATCCGTAAAATTTATAGCCCTGTGAGTGGCTTAGCGTGCAGTTTGCTCGGGCTGTTCTCGCGCACTCATATCAAGCTGCGAGCTAATAATCAGGCTTCCCCCATAGACTCATGGGGTAAGCCATTCTAGGCGTGGGCCGTTATCGGATTGATGCTAATGGGCTAGCTATCAAGTATTTGCCCATCGATTTATCTGCCTAAAGATCACCAAGGTATCGGCGGTGGCACTAAGCGCTTGCCGTCATAGCCGGGCACAGTATCAAAACGTGTCGAGTGGGCTTCCCAATCGGCTTGGGCCTTAGCAATTTCGTCTTTGCTGTGGCCGACAAAGTTCCACCAAATACTGACAGGGTCGGCCAGTGGTGCGCCGCCGATTAGCAATATGCGGCAACCCGCGTCGAGTTCGACAGTGACGCTTTCGCGTAACATCCCCAGATAGGCGAGATCGTTGTTGTTGAAGCTTTGGTCATCGATACGGAAAAAGCCTTCGAGTGGCATGAGGGCATATTCAAAACTCGGGTCGAGAGTCAGAGTGAGCTCAGTGTTTTCGGCGGCAAACAAATCCATCGCCACAATCGGCGAGAAGTGCAATGTGGGCGCCTGTTGATGCTGCCAACTGCCGATTAGGAGTGTGAAATCAACGCCCGCATCGTGCCAACTGGGGAGTTCGGGATAGTGATCGAATCTCGGCGCTGTATCTTTATGCTCAAGCGGCAGGGCAATCCACAGCTGCGCCGCGTGCATAGTGCTATGGCCTGCGACGGATTCTTCGGTGTGGGCGATACCGTGTCCGGCGGTCATCAAGTTAACTTGTTTAGGGCGGATCACTTGGGCGCTGCCGAGACTGTCCTTGTGCATGATTTCGCCTTCGAGCATCCAAGTAAAAGTTTGCAGCCCAATGTGCGGATGCTGGCCAACGTTTAGCTCAGGGCCGTCGGTGACTGGGCCAATATGGTCGAGGAAACACCAAGGGCCGATAAGACGCCGCTCTTTTTGTGGGATCGCCCGTGCGACGGGAATGCCGCCGACATCACTGATTTTGGGGGAAATTCGTTGAACTTGAATGCGGCCATTTTCAATAGGGCATTCCTTAGGGCCACCATAAAACTGTGCTTGAACTTCACTCATGTTCGCTCCTTATTCCTTTGCGAGGACACACTTAGTTAGTGTTAGTCTGGCATGCTGAACTGGTTTCAGATCCCATCTTGCATTCGAGCCGAAGGTTTTAGCTTCGGGTATTCCCGTGGATTTTGCAAATAGACGCTGTCATATGGCTGGGTAATTGAGCTGTTAAAATCGCCCTTCGATAACTCTGTTAACCCAATTCAAACGTGAATCTGTGACTGAGCCCGCGTGTATGGGAGTTTTTGCTGTCCTTTACTTTAGCAAGCCTGTATTTATGTGGGGCATTAGCGTTTGATGTTTTACTCGAGCCGTAAATAGCGGACGAGTTCAGGGTTAGTCTCGGTGATTTTTATCCTTCACGCGTTAAGTCAGATCTGCAAAATCGAGTCTATCTTTTATCGGTACAGGTGTTGGCGGCGACATTGCCAGCCTAAGCCGTAATCCATTCAGCATACTGCTTAACACTAACACAGATAGAATTCACATATAGAATTAGGCTGTCACTCAGCGTGATTGATTAAGGGGAAAGCGTGCTCGAAAATCAAATGATGTTACTGGCGGTATTTGAACGGGCGGCATTAATGCTGATGACCTTGTTCTTTTTAACCCGCACTCGACCGTTCCAGCGTTTATTCCAAAAGCGTAATCACACTCCCGCAGAGCTGGTCTCTGTGGCGGCGATATTTTGCTTATTTGCGGTGTTTAGTACTTATACCGGTATTGAGGTTGAAGGCGCGCTGGTTAACGTGCGCATTATCGCGATTATTTCCGGTGGAATTTTATTTGGCCCTTGGGTTGGTATTCCTGCGGGCGTATTGTCGGGGCTGCATAGATATCTGATTGATATGGATGGCGATACTTCTATCCCGTGTTTAATCGCCAGCATTATTGCCGGTCTAATGGCGACCTGGATTTACTACAAATGCCCCAAATCTAAGTTATGGATTTATGGCATTGTGGCGGGCATGTTGTGCGAAACACTGACCATGTTGTTGATTTGGCTGCTGACAGAGCCGCACCAAGTGGGTGTAGAGATTGTGAGCCATATTGCCTATCCCATGATTGCGGGCACTGTGTGTATCGGACTGATTATCAAACTAGTGCAAGACCTCGACGATGAGAAAGAGCTTATTGCCGCCAAGCAGGCCAAGCTCGCGCTGGATATTGCCAACAAAACCTTACCTTTCTTCCGCAAAATTGATCGCCATGCCTTAGAGCAAGTGTGCGGCGTGATCCGTAATGAAATCCATGCCGATGCCGTGGCGATTACCGATACTCGCGATGTATTAGCCTATATGGGCGTTGGCAAAGATTACTATGAGGTCGATGGTCATCAAGCGATTAGCGAGATGACTCAAAGGGCGATAGAGCTAGATCAAAACATTATTAACAACGACTTACGCCAATATCATTTATCGGATTTTCATTCGGTCATCATAATCCCGCTGCGTGAAAACGGCACTGTGAGCGGTACGCTGAAGATTTATTATCGCAATAACTATCGGATTACCAGCTCGCTGCGAGAGATGGCGGTGGGCTTGTCGCAGTTGATTTCGACCCAGATGGAAGTGTCGCGCATTGAGCAACTGCAAGAGATGACCCGCAAGGCGGAATTTACTGCGCTGCAGAGCAAGATTAATCCGCACTTTTTGTTTAATGCCCTCAATGCGATTTCTTCTTTGATCCGTATTCGGCCACAGCAGGCGCGGGAGTTGATTGCCAATCTGGCCGATTATCTGCGCTATAACCTAGCCAAGGGCGATGAGCTTATTGATATCCAAGAGGAAGTCAAACAAGTACGCGATTATGTGGCGATCGAGCAGGCGCGCTTTGGCGACAAGCTTGAAGTGGTGTTCGATGTCGACGATGTGCATTTTTGCGTGCCTTGCCTCTTGTTGCAGCCGCTGGTGGAAAACGCCATTTTGCACGGCATTCAGCCGCGCAGTGCACCGGGCAGAGTGACCATAGAAGTGAAAAAACTCGATTCTGGCATTCGCGTGGCCGTGCGTGACACAGGTTATGGCATCAGCCAAGAGGTGATAGATGGCGTCGCCGCGGGTCGCATAGAAAGCAGCAGTATTGGGCTAATGAATGTGCACCAGAGGGTGAAGTTATTGTACGGCGAAGGTTTACAGCTTAAACGGCTAGAACCGGGGACTGAAGTCAGCTTTTATTTACCGGAAAATGAGGCGCAAGTATGTTAAAAGCCATCATAGTTGAAGATGAATATCTGGCCCGTGAGGAGCTGGAGTATTTAGTAAAGAGCCACAGTGAGATAGACATAGTGGCAAGCTTTGAGGATGGCTTGGAGGCCTTTAAATATCTGCAGGATCATGAGGTTGATGTGGTGTTTTTGGATATCCAAATTCCATCCATCGATGGCCTACTGTTGGCGAAGAATCTGCATAAATCGACCCATCCACCCCATGTGGTGTTTGTGACTGCCTATAAAGAATTTGCGGTAGAAGCGTTCGAGCTCGAAGCCTTCGATTATATTCTCAAGCCCTACAATGAGCCGCGGATCATCAGCTTATTGCAGAAGATTGAACAGGTGGGACGACAAGCGCCAAAGCCGCAACATGAAGCCGCGAGTAATGCGAGTCGTACCGTGAACTTAGTCAAAGGTGAGCGGATTATCGTTACGCCCTGCGAGCAAATTTATTACGCCGAGGCTGATGAAAAACTCACCTATGTCTATACCCGCACCGACCGTTATGTGATGCAGATGACCATTAGCGAGTTTGTCAGCCGCTTGCCCGCCGAGGGCTTTTTCCGCTGCCACCGTTCCTATTGCGTCAATATCAACAAGATCCGCGAAATCGTGCCTTGGTTCAATAGTACTTACCTGATCCGCTTGCATGATTTGTCGTTCGAGGTGCCCGTTAGCCGTAGTAATATTAAGGCTTTTCGACAGCTGATGAGGCTGTAATTGTCATTCATTCCTGCAGATCTGTATTTCATGCCTTAATTGATCGGCGCGAATGGCATCTCTCTTATAGTGGACTCAATTCCTGATCCCCTAAAGCGAGATGCATCATGACTAAAGAGATGAACCGTACTCGGTACCTGACCTTAGTTGGTACTATTATCACCCAGTTTGCACTCGGCTCAGTTTACACTTGGAGCCTGTTCAATGCGCAGTTGGCCGCTAAGCTCGACGAGCCTGTCAGCCAAGTGGCGTTTGTATTTGGTTTGCTGAGTTTGTCTTTGGCCGTGGCATCTTCCATGGCGGGCAAATTACAGGAACGCTTCGGTGTGCGTAATGTCACCTTAGGCGCAGGCCTATTACTCGGGCTGGGATTCTTACTCACAGCCCAAGCCAGTAACTTGATGATGCTTTACCTGTGTGCTGGGATTTTAGTGGGCTTTGCCGATGGCACTGGCTACTTAATGACTTTATCTAACTGCGTGAAGTGGTTCCCCGAACGCAAAGGGCTGATTTCGGCGTTAGCGATTGGCGCCTATGGTCTAGGTAGCCTTGGATTTAAGTACATCAACGTGCTGTTACTCGAAAATACTGGCCTTGAAACTACCTTCCAACTTTGGGGCTTAATCGCCATGGCGCTGGTGTTGTGTGGCGGCATGTTGATGAAAGATGCCCCAGCACAATCAGCCGCAAGTCAGCTGGCCGAGAGCCGCGACTTCACCCTCGCAGAAGCCATGCGTAAACCACAATACTGGATGTTGGCATTGATGTTCCTGTCGGCCTGTATGAGTGGTTTGTATGTGATTGGTGTAGCGAAAGATATCGGCGAGAAGATGGTCGACTTGCCAGTATTGGTCGCTGCTAATGCGGTTGCGGTAATTGCCATGGCGAACCTCAGTGGTCGTTTGGTGCTGGGTATCCTGTCGGACAAAATTCCTCGCATTCGGGTTATTTCGCTGGCGCAGATCATCACTTTAGTCGGTATGGTGTTACTGCTGTTTGTACCTTTGAATGCTAATCTGTTCTTCGTCGCCGTAGCCTGCGTTGCCTTTAGTTTTGGTGGCACAATTACTGTTTATCCCTCACTGGTGAGCGACTTCTTCGGCCTGAATAACCTAACTAAAAACTATGGGGTTATCTACTTAGGTTTTGGTGTCGGCAGCATTATCGGTTCGATTGTCGCCTCGTTATTCGGTGGCTTTATTGCGACCTTCAACGTGATTTTAGTGCTGCTGGTGGTGGCGTTAGTGATGTCATTAACCATACGTATGCCAGAGCCTAAAACCCCAGTGTCAGCCAAGAAAGCGACTAAGAGTACACCGCGCTTAGTGAACATGACGGCAGAATCGGCTTAAGCACAAACACTTAGTCCGGCTTAGCCAAAAGCTAAAACAAAAATCCGCAGCTAAATGGCTGCGGATTTTTTGCTTTTTTATCACCTCAACAACAGGTAACTTGATAGCCATAAAGCGTTATTCAGGATGTGTTGATGTTAACGGACCCTCTTTTTTGGTTAGTGGCGATACCCGCAGTCTTGATTACGGGGATTTCTAAATCCGGTTTTGCGGGTGGTGTGGGCGGCTTAACTGTCCCGCTATTGGCGCTGGCCATTAGCCCTACCACAGCGGCGGCGCTTATGTTGCCGCTGCTGATTTATATGGATTTTTTAAGTGTGCGTTCTTGGTGGGGGCAACATAATCCGCGTCATTTATGGATATTACTGCCCGCGGCAATAGTGGGTATTTTTATCGCTTATCTGTTGTTTGATAGGTTGAATGAAGAATATCTACGGGCGATTTTAGGCTGTGTGTCCCTCGGTTTTGGTTTGTATGGTTTGATTCTGGGGGATAAAACCCAAGCATCACCTTCACCTCTAGTAGGACGCTTGTGTGGCTTAACAGCAGGATTTACTAGCTTTGTTGCCCATGCGGGCGGGCCGCCACTCAACGCTTATTTGTTACCGCTGCGTTTGGCTAAGGCAGAATTTTTAGCCACGGCTGTGGTATTTTTTGCTGTGGTAAATCTGGTCAAGCTTATCCCCTACAGTTTGCTTGGGCAGATTAACCAAGAGAATATTTTAGTTTCTCTGTTACTGGTGCCGCTGGCATGGCTAGGGGTAAAGCTAGGTTTGTTTATTCAAGATAAAATTAACGACAGGTTATTTAAACGCATCATCTTGATTTTAATGGTGCTGGTGGGCGTGCGTTTATTGTCGACGGCGTTATAGTTTTAAGCTTTGGGTTACATTAGTCTGCTAGAGTGCGCGGGTGTTGGGGCATTTTGATCCCCAGCCGCCCTGAATTTACCTGATAAAAACTCAAAATTACGTTACTGTGAAATCTGCCTGCAATGAGTTTGAAGCTATGAAACGATTATTGATAGTTATCTTAGCCTTAGGCCTTGGCGCTTGTGCTAGCGCGCCAGAACCTAACCCTGTGGTAAAGCAAGTTGAACCCGCCACGGTTTGGAACGATAGCAATATCTCCGAACTGCATTCTGAGTGGCGCGGTGTGCCCTATCGTTTAGGCGGTGGCACTAAGCGGGGCATAGATTGCTCGGCCTTTGTGTCGGTTGCCTATCAGAAGATGTTGGGTATGACCTTGCCGCGCACGGTTGAAGAACAGCAAGCCCTAGGGAAACCTGTGCCGAGAAATCAACTGCGCAAGGGCGACTTGGTATTTTTCAAGACAGGTTGGAGCACGCACCATGTCGGCATTTATGTGGGAGACGATAATTTCCTCCATGTTTCCACTAGCCAAGGGGTGAAGATTTCGAGCCTGCATAACAGTTATTGGGCGTCTAAGTATTGGAATGCACGGCGAATTTAGCACATCTTCTTTATGCACTTTCTTTTATGCACTTGGGCTGATGAGTTAGCGGAGACAATATGTCCTTAGAGCCTGCGTTATCCCAGAGTGACCCTTTACCGACTTCTGTTTTTCTCGCCATTTTCTCGGCCGTATTCTTGCCCATGTTTTTGGCGGCGGTCGATCAAACCTTACTCGCAACGGCGACGCCAGCCATAGTTGAAGATCTTGGCGGCCTGCGCCAAGCCTCGTGGATCACTATCGGTTATATGCTGGCGATGGCCGCTTCTGTGCCGATTTATGGCTGGTTAGGGGATAACTTCGGTCGCGCGAAAATCCTGATGATCGCCATAGTGATTTTTGCACTGGGATCCATCGTTTCGGCGAGTGCGGGCACTATGGATCACATGATCGCCGGACGTATTTTGCAGGGCATGGGCGGTGGCGGCTTGATGAGTTTGTCTCAATCTTTGATTGGCGAGTTAGTCCCCATTCGGCAGCGGGCGCGTTTCCAAGGGTATTTTGCCGCAATGTTTACCCTCGCGAGTGTTGGCGGCCCTGTCATTGGCGGTATTGTGGTGCACGCTTATTCGTGGCATTGGCTATTTTGGGCGAATATTCCACTGGCTATGCTAGCGGTATGGCGACTCAATGGGCTGCATAAGCGCAGCGTTAAACCCGTACGCCAAGGCAAGTTTGATTTAGTGGGCGTGGTCTTGTTTCCGACCATTATCACCGCACTGTTATATTGGTTATCTGTGGCGGGGCAAGAGTTTGCTTGGCTTTCTGCGACCAGCTTAGGCTTTGCCGTCTTTGTGGTGTTCGGCATTTTAGGCTTGTTATTGTGGGAGCGGCGATTGGCGAGCCCGTTTCTGCCGTTAGATTTACTGGCGAAGAAGGCCGTGTATATGCCACTGCTGACGGCGGCGTTGTTTGCGGCCTGTTTGTTTGCGATGATCTTCTTCCTGCCGATTTATCTGCAAGTGGGTTTACACACTAATCCCGCCAAAACCGGCTTGCTGCTCTTGCCTATGACCTTTGGTATTGTCACTGGCTCGACGATTGCGGGCCGACTGTTAAGCAAAGATGTCGCGCCTAAGTGGTTGCCGACCTTTGGTATGGGCTTAGCTTTCATCGGCTTGTTATTGATTAGCTTTGTGCCGCCTAATGCCAATGTGATCGGCGGCTTAGGTGTGTTGGTCGGAATAGGATTAGGCACTGTGATGCCAAGCGTGCAGCTTGTGGTGCAGAGCGTGTCTGGCAAAGCGCGACTCAGCCAGATCACGGCCATGGTGTCGCTGTGTCGTTCTATGGGTGCTGCTATTGGTACTGCGCTGTTTAGTGTGCTGCTTTATAGTCTGTTGCCACTCACGGGTTCAGAGCTTGGCATCGCCGCCATTAAAACACTGCCGACAGAGGTAGTGCATCACGCCTTCCAATATGGATTTATGGCCGCTGCGGGTGTGGCATTGTGTGCCGCGATAGTCGGTTTTCTATCCCCTGCAACGGCATTAAAAGATCACGATAGCGAAACTGCGCATTAAGCCTAGATTTGCAGGTGCACGACCCATTTAAGCCGTGTACTATTTGCGCTGAGCCGTATTTTTGTGGCCTTATTCGATTCCAGGACATAAGCATGACAACAACAAAACACTGGACCCTAAAGAGCATAGCCAACGAGTTGGGTGTCTCTAATGCCACTGTTTCTAACGCGTTTAATCGCCCCGACCAATTATCGGAAAAACGTCGTAACGACATTTTAGCTGCCTGCACTAAGTTGGGATATTTCGGGCCAAATAAAGCGGCTCAATCCCTACGCAAGGGCAAGTTCGATACTGTCGCCTTGGTATTGTCGGACAGCGTGGAATACATGGTGTCTGATCCCGTCGCCAGTAAATTTATGAAGGGCGTAGCCTCTGTCTTGGAGCAAGAGAAACTCAATTTGCTACTGTTTTCGGGCAGCTCAGACAGCGTGAATGCGGTGGCCGACTTTGTGGATGGTTTTATTTGTTATGGTCGCCCGCGCAATGCCCTGTTGGCCGAGCAATTAAAGCAGGTAAAGAAAAAGGTCGTCACGGTCGATTTTGATATCCACCGCAATGCATCTGTGAGCATAGACAATAAGTTAGCTGCCTATGAAGTAGCGAAACTGGCATTGCAGTCGCCCGCGGACAATGTGGCCATTTTGGGGCTACGTTTGCTTGATACCCACTTAACTTGCCGCGTTTATGATTTGAATTTGTTAGAAATCGACACCTCTGTTGCCCATCAAAGATTACAGGGTTACTTGCAAGCGATTGAAGAAGTGGGCGTTGTACTGGGGCAGGACCGCATTTGGAATATCCCCGAGAGCAATGCCGACTATGCGGCGATAGCGGCAAAAGAAGCATTGAACTCGACTCCACGGCCGAATGTGTTTTTATGCATGAGTGACTTAATCGCCTTGAGTGTGCTCGGTGAGGCGCAGGCCATGGGGCTGAATGTTCCCGAAGATGTGCGAGTCGTGGGCTTTGATGGCATAGATGAAGGCACACGTTCAAATCCGCCGTTAACGACTGTCTATCAATACTCTGAGCAGAAGGGCCGAAAAGCGGCGCAAATGTTTGTTAGTGACGCCGTGCATGCGGAAGTTTTGGGTTATGAATTACGTCTCGGTAAGAGCTGCTAATCGCTACATCTTTTAACTAAAAAAGGCGCATTCAATGCGCCTTTTTGCTATCTCAAAACTATACCGCTTAGCTTGAACTTAAACTCAAGCCCGAACAGGAACGCAAGCTTATGCTTGAGCCAACAGTTTTGATAACGACACTTGTGTCTCTTTACCTTGCTTATCTAAAAGGATAATTAGGCCATCTTTATTGGCAAAGTCGAGGGTGAGACTTGCCTGCGAATCGGCCGCTGTCCAAGATAAGGTTAACGTGCGTTCTGCTGATGCCATCGTAAAGCGGCCATCGAAGGCTGGGCTGCTATTACGCAGTTTAATCAGCTGAGTCAGCGCCTTAACGACAGGTTTCTGCATGGCTTGCTGCACTTTTTCACGGTTCAAGTAAGGACGATTAATATCGCGACCGACATGGGTGTTGTTGAGCAGCTCCATATCGTTTGGAATCGCCAGCAGACCCGCGTAATACACCTGCGGAATACCCGGTGCGAAAAACTGAATCGCCCGCGCCATCAAGTAATCTAGGTCATTCTGACCGAGGGCATCGTAATAGGTGCAGTTGATTTGATACAAATCGACGTTGCTGGCGGCCGCGCCTGTGGCTTGTAGACTCTCGCCCTTACTGTTGCCATGTATGGTTTCAACCAGATTATCGATTTGATTTTCGGTCAATAATCCGCGCAAGCCATCCATAGGGCCGACGTCGATAATACCGATGCCGTCGTGGGTGTCGAGTACGGTAATGCAGTTGCGTGGCGCCATTTCCAGCCAGTGGGTCAAGGCTTGGCAATCTTGGCTAAACAGCGTGTGCAAGATGAGCGGTGGGAGGGCGAAGTCGTACACCATGTCGACCCGCTTGGCGATTTCGACCTGAGTCATGTGGTGCGAATGGATTTCGGCCAGCGTTGTCATACCTAACGCATTGGCTTGCTTAGCTAACTTATCCACGAACTCGAAGGACTCTTCAATCATAAAGCAGCTAGTGCCGGGCTTTTTAATTGCATAACCCGCAGCATCTAAGCGGATCAGATTCACTTTACTGTGGTCGAAACGCGCCAGCACTCGGTTTAAATAATCTTTACCCGCGGCGGAATGAACGTCGATATCGATTTGATTGCGGGTAAAGGTGGTCCAAAACTCTTCGGTCGAGCCATCGGCTAAGGTGTAAGTGCTAAAACAACTGCCCGGACGCGGACGATAGATAGCGGCTTGATCTTGCTCGCTTAACCCCTCAGGAAATACCTTGTCTTTGGTTAAAAATAAATCCCAGTAAGCCGATTGTTTGCCGTGCTTGAGCACGTCTTTAAATTCTGGCGATTCGGCGGACATGTGGTTAACGATAAGGTCGGCCATGATGTCGTAGTCGTCACCAATGCGTTTAACGTCATCCCAATTGCCTAAGCGTGAATCGACTTGCACATGGTCTATCGGATCGAAACCCGCATCGCTGCCGTCAATGGGGAAATAGAAAGGCAAAAGATGTACGCCGCCGAATAGACCTTGCAACTCGTCATCGAGTAGCGCTTTGAGCTCCTTGAGCCCTGCATTGGTAATTCTGTCGACATAGGTGATCAGTTGCACTTGGTTTTTCATACTTTGCCCACGCTTGAGTTGTCTTTTTAGAGTAAAGGTTTATGGCAATCCTTTAATTGATTGCACAACTAAACTTAATCGATTAAGTTATATATTTAACCAATATGAAACATTATTCAAGTGGTTTGTTGGATTTTTGAGTTAGTCTCAAGTTTTGGGGGAGGCTGGCTCACTGCTGTACACAAAAGCCTAAACCCTTTCAGCATGCTGTTACTGAGCTGATGAGAGCGAGTAGGTATAATAACGATAAGGTGAAATGGTATGGTAAGTGATTCAAAAGGTTGCGATAACCGCAATCACACCCGTATTCGGGTACTCACATATTTAATGTTTTTCATGTTCGCTATGACCTCAGATGCCGTGGGCGTCATTATTCCTGAGTTGATATCCCAGTTTGGTTTGTCCATGTCGCAGGCCAGTGCTTTCCATTATATGCCGATGATTTTTATCGCGATGAGTGGACTGTTTTTAGGCTTCTTAGCAGATAAGATTGGGCGTAAGTTAACCATTCTATTGGGGTTATTATTATTCGCGCTCGCCTGTTTTATGTTCGCGCTGGGGGAGTCGTTTTACTATTTCTTGTTCCTACTCGCCTTTGTCGGCACGGCGATTGGCGTCTTTAAAACCGGCGCACTCGGGCTTATTGGCGATATCTCGACTTCCTCAAAACAGCATTCGAGCACTATGAATACGGTGGAGGGCTACTTTGGTGTGGGTGCCATGATAGGGCCGGCCATCGTCAGTTATTTACTGATCAGCGGCGTCTCTTGGAAATATTTGTATTTTGGCGCGGGTTGCTTCTGTTTAGTGCTGTGCTGGTTAGCTTACCGGGCGGATTATCCACAAATTAAACGTTCCTCGACGGATGCCATTAACCTTGGCAGCACCTTTAAGATGATGAAAAACCCTTATGCATTAGGGTTTTCACTCGCGATAGGTTTATACGTTGCCACCGAAGTGGCGATTTACGTGTGGATGCCGACCTTGCTGCAAAGCTATCAAGGTGATTACACCACCTTGGCCGCTTATGCCTTGACGATCTTCTTTACCCTGCGTGCGGGTGGGCGCTTTTTAGGGGGGTGGGTGCTCGATCGCTTTCCGTGGCAGCAAGTGATGTTCTGGTTTAGCTTCGCGATAAGTGCTTGTTATCTTGGGTCTATGATCTACGGCATTGAGGCCGCTGTTATCTTGTTGCCCTTGTCCGGGCTGTTTATGTCGATGATGTATCCCACGCTCAATTCTAAGGGGATTAGTTGTTTTCCCGTAGATCAGCATGGCTCTGTGGCTGGGGTGATTCTGTTTTTTACTGCCGTGTCCGCTGCCGTTGGGCCCTTGTTGATGGGGTTAGTGGGCGATATTTTCGGCCATGTTAAATATGGCTTCTACCTCGCCACTGGTTTTGCCATTTTGTTATGCCTCCTGAGCGGATTTAATCTCGTTAAAGATCCTGCTCGTCATTTGTTAACGGCTGAAGCGCACTAATTGGGGTTGTGACAGAAAATATTTTTCTGTCACATTTCTTTAATTAATCAATACTTTGACCTAATTCATCCAGAGTGCGAACCAAAACTGTGCAAAAAACGCACTTGCTTTTTGTTGTTAAGTTGCTAACTTGTTAACTTAATCGATTAAGTTAATTCGAGGTTAAGTTCGATATGGCCTTGAGCAATCACTAAGATGGTTCTTCGATTAATCACAATTCGGTAGATGCAGCCATGGGGAGATAGGGCTGCATCTCAAATATGGGTGGGGACATAAAAATGATAAAAAGCACATCACAGAAATTCTTGTTAAGTACATTGGCCGTGTTGGTGAGTTCTCACCTTTGGGCAGCCGAAGCACCACAACAGGAAGAAGCCAAGAAAGACGCGTTAGGTTTAGAAAGAATTACCGTGACTGGGGTTGCCCGCGGCACTCGTGTTATGGACTCGAGTGTGTCAGTCAGCAGCGTGTCACTGGCTGAGCTGGAAGTGAGCTCACCACGTTCATCGGCCGAGGCATTTCGTATTATTCCGGGGATGAAGGTTGAGTCTACTGGTGGCGAAGGTAACGCTAACATTGCCGTGCGTGGTTTACCTGTGGCGTCTGGTGGTGCTAAGTTCCTACAAATTCAAGAAGATGGATTGCCAATCCTACAGTTTGGCGATATCGCCTTCGGTAACGCAGACATCTTTTTACGCTTAGATTCAACAGTGCAAACCATTGAATCTATCCGTGGTGGCTCGGCATCGACTGCAGCCAGTAATGCGCCCGGCGGCATTATCAACGTGATCAGTAAAACGGGCACCTCGGATTCGGGCAGTGTTGCTACCACTCTAGGGCTGGATTACGACACTTTCCGTACCGACTTTGAATACGGCACTAGCATCAACGACAGCCTGCGTTTCCATGTGGGCGGTTTTGTGCGCACGGGCGAAGGCCCACGCGACGCTGGCTATAACGCCAACAAAGGCGGCCAGATCAAAGCTAACTTAACCAAAGAATTCGATAAGGGTTATGTTCGTCTGTATTTCAAACATTTAGACGATAAAAGCATTGGTTACTTACCTATGCCTATGTACTCGGATGGCAGTTCAATCCCAGGTTTTGATGCTAAATCCGATGCGATTCAATCCGCTTATTTCCAATCAACCTTGAGCTTAGGTGCCGATGGCGAACGTCGCCGTGGCGATATGCGCGATGGCATGAATCCTGTGGTTAATTCTGTCGGCTTAGAAGCCTCCTTTGATTTAGGTAACGATTGGCAGGTCGAAAACCGTTTCCGTTTCTCCGATGTGAGCGGTAACTTCATCGCGCCATTCCCAGCCGAAGTGGCAAACGGTAGCGACATCGCGACCAGTATTGCAGGCACTGGCGCTAAGTTGATTTACGCCAATGGACCTAATTCTGGTAGTCAGATGGACGGTTTAGCCATGCGTATCAATACCTTTGATGTGCAGATGAATGACTTTGGCTCAATCGTAAACGACTTCAAATTGACTAAAACCTTCGACGATACCAGCGTGACCTTAGGTTATTACAATGCGGTGCAAAATATCAGCATGACCTGGATGTGGAACTCTTATCTGATGGAAGTAAAAGGCGATAATGCCGCGCTATTAGATGTGGTTGCCGCCGATGGTACGGCATATTCTGACAACGGCCTCTATGGTTATGGCGTGCCTTACTGGGGAAATTGTTGCCAACGTAATTACGATACCGACTACACCATTAAAGCGCCTTACCTCGCGTTAGCCTCGAGTTTTGGTGACTTATCGCTCGATGCCAGTGTGCGTTATGACAGTGGTGATGCGAGCGGTAACTACGCAGGTAGCGTGCAATCGCAAGTGGATATGAATCTCGATGGGGTGATTTCAATCCCTGAGCAGAGCGTGTCTTCCATCGATAATGCGAATCCTCAGCCAGTGAACTACGATTGGAGCTACACCTCTTACTCATTAGGTGCTAACTATCAGTTTGCCAGTGACTTAGCTGCTTTTGCACGCTTGAGTCATGGTGGCCGCGCCAATGCCGACCGTCTGTTATTTGGTAAGGTGCGTGCCGATGGTTCAGTGGCGAAGGAAGATGCGGTTGATATCGTTGACCAGTATGAATTAGGTGTTAAGTACCGTTACGATGATCTGTCTGTGTTTGCGACGGCGTTCTACTCAGAAACCGAAGAGCAAAACTTTGAGGCCACCAGCCAACGTTTCTTCGACCGTAAGTACAAAGCCAAAGGTATCGAAATCGAGTCGGCCTATTTTATCGGTGACTTCGACTTTAGAGGCAACCTGACCTGGACCGATGCTGAGATTGCTAAAGATGCATTAACGCCAGAAGTGGTGGGTAACACCCCAAGAAGACAGGCTGACTTTATCTACTCTTTGATGGGCCGTTACAACTTTGACCAAGGTTCAGTGGGCGTTAATTTAATCGGTACCACGGATTCTTATGCTCAAGATAATAACGACTTAAGTTTCGACGGCTACAACCAAGTGAATGCCTTTGCGACTTACAATCTGACCGAAGCCATGAGTGTGTCTTTAAACGTCAACAACTTGTTTAATGTCACGGGTATTACTGAGGCGGAAGAAGGCTCAATCCCTGATAACAATATCATCCGTGCCCGTACCATTAATGGCCGCACCACGAGTGCGACGCTTAAATACGAGTTCTAAGCGGATCTTGCTACAGAAACTGTTTTTACAGAAAAAATGCTAAGCCCAAAACAGCCCATGAAAGTGGGCTTTTTGCCTGCTACAAAGTGCAGAATATAGAAAACAAAGTTGGAGTGAAAATGACGGTATTACTCAGTTTCGGTGAGGTGTTAGTGGACTTGCTGCCAACCGATGCCACGGGCAAACATCATCAGCCGATTGCGGGTGGCGCGCCCGCCAATGTGGCGGTGGGTTACGCTAAACTCGGCGGTAAGAGTTACTTTGCCGGCGGCATCAGTGCAGATCATTATGGTGTTATGTTAAAGCAAGCCCTTGCAGAGCAGGGCGTGGCGATCGATTATTTGGCCGAAGTGCCGGGCGCCGCTACCGCGACTGTGTTGGTCAATTTAGATGAACAGGGTGAGCGCACCTTTGAGTTCAACCGAAATGGCACAGCCGACATGCGCTACAGCAATCAGCATTTTGACAATATCCCATGGCAGGGAATTGATATCTTTCATCTTTGCTCGAATACCTTTACCGAAACCGCCATCTTTAACACTAGCCTTTATGGTGCGCGTTGTGCCAATGCATTCGCGACCTTAGTGAGTTTCGATGTGAACCTGCGTTTATCCCTGTGGCAGGATACGTCCTTGCTGGCCGAGCGTGTTGAGCAGTGTTTTCGCTACACTCAAGTGCTGAAAATGAGCCGTGAAGAAGCGGACTATTTAGCGCTGGCGCGGGATAAGAGCTTTGAAGATTATCTGCAGTTCTGCCTCGCCCAAGGGGTTGAGGTGATTTTGGTCACCGATGGCGCCAACCCAGTGCAATGCATCACAGCGCAGCAAAGGTTTAGCGTTCCCGTCCCCAAAATCTCAGCCGTCGATACCACGGCCGCGGGCGACAGTTTTATCTCAGGCTTCCTGTTCGCCTTAGGCTTAGAGCTGGAATACGATTTAGGCAATTTGACCTTGAAACAAAGGCTCGAAAGCAAAGCGCACTTAGAGGCGGCGGTGGGGTTTGCAACTCGCTGTGGCGCAATTACCTGCGGGCAAAAAGGCGCGTTTCCCTCCTTACCTACGTTGGCGCAGGTTAGCTAAACCTGACTGCATTAACGATAAAATCCAAGGCGAGCCTGTTGAGTTTGCCTTGGATTTTTTGTCTTTTAGTTTTTCCGCCCACCATTTTTCAATAGCATAGCGCGAACCCAATCACGTTTTAGTCGCCCCCTTTTCCGAGCATTTATGCTATTTTAGCTGCGACTTAAGGTCGAAGCTGCAGCGGCTTCTTCCATGCTAGATGTCGACATTTTTTATTTCGGCAGGGTTTTATTTCAACATCATTGGGGATTTCCTATGAGCAAAGCAAAAATCGGTATTGTGACGGTAAGCGATCGCGCCAGCGCGGGGATTTATGAAGATATCTCAGGCAAGGCGATTATCGACACGCTCAACGACTACCTCACCAGCGAGTGGGAGCCGATTTATCAAGTGATCCCCGATGAGCAGGATGTGATTGAAGCGACGCTGATCAAAATGGCCGACGAGCAAGATTGCTGTTTGATTGTCACCACTGGCGGCACTGGCCCAGCGAAACGCGATGTCACCCCAGAAGCCACAGAAGCCGTATGCGATCGCATGATGCCAGGCTTTGGTGAGTTGATGCGCGCTGAGTCATTAAAATTTGTCCCCACTGCCATTTTATCGCGCCAAACCGCAGGCTTACGGGGTGATTCATTGATCGTGAACTTGCCCGGCAAGCCAAAATCGATTCGCGAATGTTTAGATGCCGTGTTCCCCGCCATTCCGTACTGTATCGACTTGATGGAAGGCCCGTATTTAGAGTGCAACGAAGCCGTGATCAAGCCATTCAGGCCTAAGGCTAAGTAATCTTGCAATTGAGTATGTAAAAAATAAAGCCACTGAAAATTCAGTGGCTTTATTTTTTTGTGAGCTGAGGGCTCATAACTGATTAATCTGTTGCTTTAGATCGTACTCTGGCTCTGTCACTATTTTTTCAAGCACTTGCACTCGCTCGATTAGCGCTTGGTTTTGTAGGCTGAGTTGAGTCACTTTATCCATAAGGTGGCTATCGTCTGTGGCGCCTACTCCAAGTTGGCGCGCCTTTAGATAGTGTTTAAACATCTCAGTGGCACTGATTCCTATGATGAAGGTGACCATAATCACCATTAAGACATATTCGTTTTCCATAACAAACTCCCATTACTGTTGAGGTTTTCAACTTGGGAACGACATGATAGTCGTTCCCAAGTTTGTCGGTTAAAGTTTATTGCCCCAAGTTTATCAATCGAAGCATCCTACAAACCGAAGATCACTTTTTCACTCTTGAGCGACCTTTCCATGCCAAAGGCGAGTAGTACCGCGATGGCGAGTGTGCCTAAGGTCGAAACGAATAACTGCAACATGGGCAAGTCTTTACCTTTGATAAAGTCCATTAATGCCTGTTGCTGACCCGAGACCGGCAGCCACTGCAGCATATCTGGCGCTATGTTGTAGCTGGCGGCCATCGACAAGGCTAAGGGTACAAACAGCACCATAGTCAGATAGGACTGTGCTTCCTTAAAGGTTTTCGCCATAAAAGACACAAACAATTGCAGGCAAGCGGCCATTAACGCAACAGGGATACCGACCACTAACATCAGCGCCATAAATTCTGTGGTGATGTTGACGCTAAAGCCTAACTCCTGCCAAGGTACAAAGGTGTAGGCGACTTTAGACACCAGCAAAATCAGCACTAAGCCTAAGAGGGCAAACAGACTCACGGCGATGATTTTCGACAGCACTAACTGGCGTGTGGTCAATGGATGACTGAGTAACAGAGCTAGCGAGTTACGTTCGCGCTCACCCGCGCTAGTATCTATGGCGAGGTTCATGCCCGAGATAAATACCGAGTAAATCATAGTGAAAATCGCGATACCTAAGATCATCCCGCCCTTCGAATCTGTGGTCGCTTGGTCGTGGACACTGACCTTCAGTGGCTGCATCACGCGGGGATCGATACCGCGGGCAATCAGCCGTAGGCTGCCCATTTCTGTGCTGTAGGACTGCAGTTGCTTCTCGAGTCTGCGAATCGAGTTTTGCAGTTTTTCATCGGAATTATCGGCAACAATAGTGATCTCGGCGCCTTTGCCCTGATTCATCTGCGCGGCATAGTCGGGACTGATGATAAGCTCTATGGCTTTAAGCTCACTGTCCTTCGCTTCACCACTGCTGATGCCTTTATTAGATAAAAAGCGCACTAAATCCGGCGCTTTATCGGGATTGGTGATAGTGATTTTTAGATCGTCTGGACTTGTCAGCTGACCAATTAACACCATAAACAGGCCGCACATGATCAGCGGCGTGCCGATGGCGTAATAAAGCCCCGCCATCACAGAGCGCTTATCGCGGGCGGCATCGATGAGTTCTTTACGAACCATAGCCATTATTTTATTCATGCTGTCATTCCTTTAACCATGTTCTTAAATGCCACGCCTTTACATATCAAGCTCTTAAAGGTTAAAACCTGCGGGCGTAATCTTTGCTGAGTCATCATGCCGCTATCCCTTCATCTGTACCGATCAGTTGAATAAAGGCTTCTTCGAGTGTGTCTTTGCCCGTTTGGGTGCACAGTTCAGTTGGGCTACCAATGGCGACGACTCTGCCCTGGGCCATGACGATCACTTGGTCACATAGCGCGGCGACTTCTTGCATCACATGGCTAGAGAACAGCACGCAATGTCCTTGATTCTTAAGGTCGATAAGAATGTCACGCAGCAGGCGAGTGCTCATCACATCGAGTCCACGGGTTGGTTCGTCGAGGATAATATTACTCGGGCTGTGGACTATGGCTTGTGCGAGGGCGGTTTTCATCCTTTGGCCTTGGGAGAAGCCTTTGCAGCGGCGATCGCTAATGTCTTCTAAACGTAATTTAGCAATCACTAGGCTGGTGGCCTCCTTAGCATCCTTGGATGATAAGCCGCTTAGCTCGGCAAAATAACGAATGTATTCGCGTGGGGTTAAGCGTTCGTACAGACCAAAAGGGTCGGGGAATAATCCGAGTTGCTGCTTAGCGCCGATAGGGTCGAGGGCGACATCTATGCCTTCGATTTCTGCTTTGCCGTTATCGGGTTTCAGCAAGCCAAAAATCGTGCGTAAGCAGGTAGTTTTACCCGCGCCGTTGGGGCCGAGTAATCCTGTTATTTGGCCGTTTTGTGCGACGAAGCTTAAGTCATTGAGCGCCTGCACGTCACCGATGCGCTTGGAAAGATTGGATACTTTGATCATGGCTTACTCCTTGGCCCCAGTGCTGGCGTTATCATCTGCGGTGGTTTTTGTGCTGGTCGCATCAAGCGGTTCTACCGAGCTGGCATTTAAATAAAAGCTGCGGCGCACATCTTTCTTTAAACATTCGCCGTCGAGATCGTTCACGGAACCCGAGCGAACGAGATCGGCGATAAGGTTATTAGCGCAGGATTGATAGGCCACGCCGTGGGTCGCATAGGGGGCGACAAAGTGCTTGGCATTGGTGAGTTTTTCCATCGCTAATTCGCCCCAACTCGGTGGTGTCGCAGGGTCGATTTCGCCGGATAACAACAAGGTCGGAATATCGCTGCTGATGGGCTCGCTAAAGCTGTCATCGACCGCGGGGACTTTCCATACTTCACACGTGGCTTCTAAGCCTTCGAGCATAGTTTTGCCCATAAAGGAATGCTGAGCCTGCTCGCGCATAGCTGGGGTAATACGGTGCATATCTTCGCCACAGACCACGGATGCGTGCATACCCATCGCCATGCCAGCATTGTCGATAGTGAGGGAATACAAACCGAGTATGGGTTGGAAGTTGTGTTTCGCGGCTTGATGAATCGCATGGGGCACTAAGGCGCGCACATTGGCTTGATACAGCGCCATGCGGATGGAGCCGTAGAACTTACCGCGCGTCATTGTCAGCATGGTCTTTTCACCTGTGACAGGATCGTAGACGTTTTCCATCACAGGCGCTTTGGCGAGTGAGGCCGCGACTTGGTCGAATTCGGCTTTCAGCTCAGGGAATTGCGTATGACAAGTGGCGGTTTCTTGGCAATCTTTAAAGAGTAAATCAAAGCCCCGATCAATCGACGCGCCGATTTCTAATACGCTTTGTTGCATCGGCACTATGCCGTCTAAGGTCACTGTGGCTAAGTGTGCCGGGTATAAACGCATGTAAAGCTGCGCCATACGCGTGCCGTAGGAGATGCCGTAAACATGCAGTTTTTTGTAGCCTAAATGCTGGCGCACAGCTTCGAAGTCTTTGATCGCGTTGAGGCTACCGTATTGGGTGACGTCGGCATCGATTTTGGCTAAGCATTTTTGGGTTTCGGCTAAAGTGTCGGCATTGTCATCATCGAATGACAGTGGAGATTGCGCGCCTTCATCACAGGTCAGCAGATTCGAGCGGCCTGTGCCCCTTTGGTCGATCAGCAAGATATCCCGCTGTTGGCGGACTTTGCTCAGCATGGCATCGAAACCCGCGGCATTGTCTATGGCCGATTGTCCTGGGCCTCCGGCAATGGCGAGCAAGGCTTCTTCATGGTTGACGTTTTTCACCGCGGGCAAGACGACGTAATGCACTTGGATCTGTTTGCCATCGGGTTTGTTAGGGTTTTCTGGCACAGTCACAAAACCGCATTTTAGGCGATCGGATACGCCTTCCACATAACAAGTGTCTGTGTTATTCGCCATGTTCCTAGCGATATCAGCCGCCGCTAGTATCTGTTGGCTTTTCACATCACTCGCCCACGTCGTCGTACTTGCCATCGCCAGCATAAGTGCGCTCATGCTTAACATGCGCCATGTGGCATTAGCGCCATGCCGTGACCGAGTTGGCGAAGGGCGTTGAGCGGTTTTGCTTAACTTCCTGTGTGTCATGCTATCTATCATGCGCGCTTTCCTTTTTGCATTTCAGGACGAGTGTGTTAATTTAACTACCAGTGTATCGGTGTATCAATGTATTAATACAGTGTGTAGAGGCTAATGTTAGAACTTTTAAATGTCAACCCCAGTAGTGGTGAACCAATTTACAAGCAATTACACGAACAAGTCGTGCGTTTAATTGTGGGCGGTCAACTGCAAGTGGATGATGTCTTGCCCTCTGTGCGCCAGATTGCCGAGTATCTTGCGGTGAATCCTATGACTGTCTCCCGTGCGATTCAGCAGCTTGTCGATCAGGGGTGGCTCGAGCGCCGCCGCGGCCAAGCGACAAAAGTCGCGCTGCGCACTGAGACTATGGCATCGGGGGTGAGCATGCTCGAACCCCAACTCGATGCTTTGTTGTCGCAGGCTAAACAGTTAGGCGTCAGCCTGTCCGAGTTAATGCAATTGATAAATGAACGCTGGCAAGACTAGCGTTAACCTACTGTCAATTATCGATAAAATAGAATAAAAAAGGATGATATTCGATGGACCAAGCGTGCACACCAATACTTGAATTTAGCCAAGTGAATAAAGTCTTTCGCGGTAAAGGCGCAGGTGAAAAGTGGGCGCTTAAGGATTTATCGTTAACCTTGTCGGCGGGCATGGTGGTTGGGCTATTGGGGCAAAATGGGGCGGGTAAATCGACCCTAATGCGCTGCGCTTTGGGTGTGCTCACGCCGGATTCTGGCAGTATTGTTACCTTAGGCGAAACGCCCGAAAACTTAACCTCAAAGGCAAAGGAGCGCTTAGGTTATGTGCCGCAGCAACCTTTTGGTTATGAAGGTTTTACCATCGAACGGGCTCTCGATTTACACCGCAGTTTTTATCCCAATTGGGACATGCAATTAGAGCAAGATTGGCTAGTACGGTTCGAGTTAGATGTGACCCAACAGGTGCAACGTTTATCTGTGGGGCAAAGGCAATCATTGGCCTTGATTATGGCGATGGCCTATCGCCCTGAGCTATTGATCCTCGATGAACCGGTCGCCAGTCTCGACCCGATTGTGCGGCGCAAATTTATGGTCGATTTGTTCGATCTCGCCCTCGAATCGGGTTCCGCTGTACTGTTTTCATCCCATATCACCTCAGATATCGAGCGGGTTGCCAGTCATGTGGCGCTGATTAAACAGGGTGAATTAGTGCTGTTTAAAGAAATCGATGCCCTACGGGAACAAGTGCGTCTACTCACACTCGCACCCGAAACGGTTTTGCCTGAGTCGGTCACTGTGTTGAGTCGTATCGGTGATTCAGTGCTGGTGGATTTGGGCGAACACAGTGCGCCAATATCGGGCGTGTTAAAGAACGAAGCGCTTAATCTGGAACAGCTTTTTATGGAGCTACACAGATGAGTGCGCCAGAACTAAACATCACGCCGACGGCTAAAATGAAAGGCGCGCGGTTGATGAATCCTTTTAGGGGGATGCTGCGTCTTTGGTGTTTTGACGTCGGCAGTGTGAGCTTTTTAGGTGCTGGCTTACTGGGAATGGTCTTAGGTTGCATTACAGCGTTGCAGGGCAAAAGCGACAGTGCTGAACTGTTGTTTTGTATGGGAATCGTTTCAAGCTCGGCGGCAGTGGCTTGGCAACTCATACGTTTGATGGCGAGCGAATGCGCCCAGTTAATTCCCCATTATCGCCGCCATATTTATATCCAAAGTGCAGTGGTGTTAACCAGCGTATTTGGCGTAAGCGTGTTATTTTGTTTGGCTCTGGGTTCAACGTCTAGCCTACCCACCTTAGTGTTGGCCTTGGTGATGAGTTTTGCCTTTATTTACCTGTGTTTACTCAGCACTCAGTGGTTTTACGCCTCCTTTTTATTGTTTGTTTTAGTGCCGTTTATCTCCTTGATTACAGGTTATATCCCCCTATGGTTAAGCGCGATTGCACTGGTGGCGTTAGGTGCTTTCATTATCCGTATCTGCCGCGCTTTACCTTGGCGTGCTGAGGCGAGAACTGTGTACCTCAATGGCCTCGAAATGGGCTGGTTCTGGCTGCCCAATTTGCAATCGATGCGTATCTTAAGCCGTTTTGAGCGTTATCTGCATCCCACCAATTTTTTTATCGGCCCTATGCTGACGATTTTACTGCTGCTCATACCGGCAGTCTGCTTAGTGCTTGGGGTGTTATCGCACCAATTCCTTCAGAATTTCCCCGTGTTACTGCTGTTGGCACAGTTCAGCGTGATTATGTGTTCGCTGGTGCATTGGAGCCGAGTGCAACGCTCGCGCTCGACAGAAACCTTATTGCTGATGCCAGGATTTGATGGTCGAAAAGGACTCATAGCGGCTTTTTGCCGTGGGCAGCAACGACTGCTGAATGTGGTCGTCGGCATTATGCTGGCGTGTAGTCTGCTGCTGGGTTGGCTCAGTGGTGATTTGAATATGCAGTTAGTAGGTCATCTGGTGCTCAGCACTTACTGGGCCTGCGCTTTGACCTTAGGTTTTGGCTGTATGTGTCGCCGAGTGTTGCATGTCACGCTCACTATGACGGTTGTTGCGGGGCATTCCCTGTGGGTGTCCATCAGCCTTGCATCGTTACGCGATGGCGGCAATCTAGGCGATTGGATTATCTGGGATATGCTCTTAATGATACTTGGGAGCATAGTACTGATTTGGGGCAAGAAAACCCTCTGGAAGGGAGATGTCATTAGCGGCTAAACGGATATAGATTGCAATATTGGGACTCAGCTTGCACAAGATTAGAGCAAAAACTCTTAGTTTTTGACTGGCCTTCAGGTAGAATGGCCAAAAAGCGGTACACTTGTAAGCTAAAAGGTGAGTCTCTTATGTCTCTCGATCAATATCATGTTATTCGACTATTACAGCTGCAGAGCGAGTCTTTAAAAGACGCGATAGCGCTGGAAGGTTTTGAAATGGCCGCTCCTTGGTATCAGGTGAGCTGGCAAGCCTTTGACCAAATTAGCAGTAAAATTGCACAAGTGTTGATCGAACTTGGCGTACAAGTGCAAGACCGTTGCGTTATTTTGGCGCAAAACTGCCCACAGTGGACCTGTGCCGATGTCGGGACGCTTAAAAGTCGCGCCGTTGTGGTGCCGATTTACCCCACCAGTACCGTCGAGCAGGCGAGCTTTATCGTTAACGATGCGGCGGCGAAAGTCATTTTTGTCGACGATGCTAAGCAATACGCTATGGCCTGCGAGCTTCAAAGCTTATGCCCAAGCCTAGAGCATGTGATTGTTTTTGATGCCAGCGTGGCACTTGCAGCTGACAAAGCTGAGCAGCATTGGCATTTAGATGCGCTGCTAGCGGGCGATGCTAAAGCGATTAAGCAAGAAATTGAGCTTAACCAGCGTTTACAAGCGGCCAATCTCGATGATTTACTGACCCTCATTTATACCTCTGGCACCACGGGCGATCCTAAAGGCGTGATGCTGGATTACCGCAATATGGCCTCGACCATACGTCAACACGATCAAAAACTGGCATTCCATTCTGGCGATGTGTCTTTGGCATTCTTGCCCTTGAGTCATGTATTTGAGCGCAGTTGGAGTTTTTACGTCTTGTGCCGTGGCGGTCATAACGTCTATTTGCAAAATACCCAAAGAGTGAAAGAGGCGATTAGCGCCGTGCGTCCGCATACCTTGTGTGTAGTGCCGCGTTTCCTCGAAAAAGTGTACAGCGCCGTACAAGATAAAGTCGCCAAGTCAGCCGACGGTCGTAAGAAGTTGTTTGCGTGGGCAATGCGCGTTGGTCAACGCCAGTTCGAAGTCGGCCAAGGTCGTGCTAAGGGCGGATTATGGTTGTCGCTGCAATGGCGTTTGGCCCACAAACTTGTGTATAGCAAGCTGCAAGCCGTGCTTGGCGGGCGTTTGAAGTTTATGCCCTGCGGTGGCGCGGCGTTAGATGTGAATGTCGGCAGCTTCTTCCATGCGATTAATATTCCTGTGCTGTGTGGTTACGGCATGACGGAAACCAACGCGACCGTGACTTGCAATACCTTAGGTAATCGAGTGCCGGGCTCTAATGGTCAACCTCTGCTGGAAACCGAAATCAAGCTAGGCAAGGACGATGAGATTTTAGTCCGCGGCGCGACTGTGATGCGTGGCTATTACAATCGACCAGAAGATACCGCCGCCGCCTTCGAAGACGGTTGGTTAAAAACCGGTGATGCGGGACGTTTCGATGCGAAGGGTAACTTATTTATTACTGATCGTATCAAAGAGTTAATGAAAACCTCTAACGGCAAATATATCGCGCCGCAACGGGTTGAGGGTGCTGTGGGCTGTTGTCCTTTTATCGAGCAAGTGGCGATTATTGCCGATGCGCGTAACTATGTGACCGCCTTAATTGTGCCAGCGTTTGAATCACTGGAAGCGTGGGCGAAGGACAAAGGGCTGAAGTATGAGTCGCCTTTAGAATTGCTACGCCATAGCCATGTGGTGGAGCATTTTGAACAACGTCTCAAGCAGTTGCAGCATGAATTGGCGGGCTTTGAACAGATTAAAAAGTTCACACTGTTGCCAGAAGCCTTCTCGATGGAAGCGGGTTTAATCACCCCAACGCTCAAGTTGCGCCGCAAGATGATTTATCATAAATACGCCCACGAAATTAATGCTATGTACAACAACTGATTGTTAAGTCATTGTTACTAAAGGCCGCTATTGCGGCCTTTTTTGTTTCTGCTACTTCCTGAAGCGCTTAACTTAGCTTAAAATTCGCTCCGTTTACTGGTGCGCACGAGGCGCAAGTTATCGGTATAAAGGGCGTAGTTTAAATGGAACTTTCGATTCGTAGTCTTTTCGCAGCCACTGCGGTGTTGTTGTCTGCTTTTTCTGTCACTCCTGCTGCTATCGCTGCGGATTACGACAAAATCGTCCACGGACCTGTGGATTTACCCCATGGCCAATGGCTTAATTTCTATCAAAAAGATCAGCAAGTGTGGGGCGAAATGCTCTACGGCGATGCGCCCGGCGTGCGTATTGACGATTATGGCCGCGCCGAAATTGTGGCGGTTTTTTACTATGACTTTGATAAAGGCGGCACTAAAGAAGTGATCGTCATGCTCAAGGATGCCGATGGTCAGCACCTGCGCGGCTATGGTTTTGATGGGGAAGAGCTGACTAAACTACCGCGCCTACAAGTTATGCTCGATGAAGTGGCCCCAACCTTAACCACGTTTACCGTGGGCGGCGTCCGTAAAGTGCTAAGCCAGATTCCGCCACAACAGTACCGTATGACCTATGATGTTGAAGCAATTGAAGATCCTGCCATTAAAGCGATTGTCGATGGCTCAACTAAGCTCAGGCCAACCTTAGTGGGTTATCGAAATTCCGAAGGTTCACCCGTCGATGTAAAAACCGCCGTCGAGTATAAATTACGTTATCCACTGACTCGCAAAGATAAAGATGCTCAAGGCATTGAGCGCCAATACAGCTTAGTGACCACCTTTGATCGCAGTGGTTATAGCGAAGAAGACGGCAGTTTTGTATTGGTGAGTGTGGCCTTTGAGGCCGATAACTTCGACTGGCTTAAAAGCGGCGGCGCTGAAATCCCCCGCACAGGCCCATTCTACAATTTTATGAGCATGGGCATGGGTAGCACTTGGGCAGGGCTTGCGAGTGAAAGTCATTATGCTCAAGGTCAGCTCGATGGTGCCTATGTTGCTTACGATGGCCGCAATGGCAATGTGATGTATTCGGGCGATTACAAGCAGGGTAAAAAAGTCGGTAAGTGGATGGAAGCCGATAGCCGAGAAACCTATTGGGAAGGCGAATACCTTGACGGTAAAAAACAAGGTAAATGGATTGCACAGTCGATATTCGATGAGGCCGATAACTTCGGTTTTGCCCACTACAATCAGGATGTGCTCGACGGCCCCTACGAAATTTATGCACTAGATTATGGCTCCAGCACCGAAGGCGCTAAGCAATTAATGGAAAAAGGCATTTATCGCAACGGAGTCAAAGACGGTGAATGGTTAGAGCAAGATGGGACGAAAGGCCGCTATGAACAAGGTGTAAAACAAGGGCCTTGGACTGAAAAGATATCGGTTGGCCATTACCGCGATAGTCTAGGTCAAGGGAGTTACCTTGGGGGGAAACGCACTGGCCCTTGGCTGTTTACTTTTGCTGGGGGTAGTAAAGCCGAGGTGAGTTATCTGAATGGCTTGCGCCAAGGCGAGGCTAAGTCATTCAATAAAGATAATGTGCTGCTTGTTACCAGCCATTATGAACAGGGCAGGCTCGATGGTCAGAGTATTTGGTACTCAAGCCCTAACGTAGTGAGTAGTATCTCAAATTATCGCCAAGGTGAGCTAGATGGCCCGCAAATGCATTTTGATACTAAGGGTGAACTGACAGGGTTAATGAGTTTTAAATTAAATGAAACTGTGGCACTTAAGCCCTCGCAAGACGAATGCATTATGCGTAAAAATCCCTACGCAGCGGATTGTGCAGGGATAATCAATCAAAAAAATACCGAGACCTCATCGATAAAGCACGGTGAACAGCGTGAGTATCATAGCAACGGCAGCTTGTACAAATTGGCTTACTACAGCAATGGCTTGCTAGATAAAACATACCAATTTGATGCCAATGGCCGTTTGTTAGAGATGACAAGTTACCAAGCGGGTAAGGAATACGGTCCAAGTCTGCGTTATTCGACCACGGGCGGTTATGCTCTGCGTATTTATGCTCACAATGTCAATAATCGCCTCTCAGGCCCACGTTACAGTTTCTATGCTAACGGCCAATTAGATAATCTGTGGAACTATTGCCAGCAAGAAGGGGAAACCTGGAATGGCGCGCCTTACTACTGGGATAACGCCATTGCGCGCTGCGGTATACAGCGGGAGTATTTTGATAATGGTGCAGTGAATTGCATCGAAGAGTTAGATAGCAATTATGCCGTGGATAAAGTGTGTTACGACATCAATGGCAAGTTATCGAGTGAAATGCTGCGCATCGATGAACAACATGTGGTCCATAAGCGCTATATCAATGGGGTGATTTATCAGGAAGAGCCGGGTTTTTCCGATTATTCGCATGTGACCAAAGGGCGCAAAATTTATCACTTAGAAAACCCTAAAAGCCATGGTGTGTTTAAGTCCTACCGTAGTGGCAAGTTAGAATATGAAAAAATTTATGATATGGGTAAGGCAGGATGCTTTAAAAAGTATGATGCCAATGGCAAGCAAGCGGCAGAAACCGCCAGTTGCCAATTCTAAGATCTAGGTTTGTTTAGCCTTTAGGGTCTGGTAGGCTTGGGATAAAGGATGAATTTGGTGCGGGTAGCTCAATCGCGATAATCATTAAATTCATCAGCTTATAGAATAACAATAAAAGGGAAGTCCGAATGTCAGTTACCGAATACAGCCTCGAAATCCACCCAAGATTCACAGAAACCGATGGTCTAGGCCATATCAACAACACAGTGATCCCCGTATGGTGCGAAGCCGCGCGCACGCCAATTTTCGAGATTTTTAATCCAGAGTTGGATTTGCAGCAATGGAACTTAATTGTCGCGGGCTTTACCGTGGCGTTTATCGCGCCAACCTATTACGGCAAAAGCGTGACAGTGAAAACCTTTGTCAGCCGCATCGGCAACAGCAGTTTCGAACTGACTCAAACCTGTTGGCAAGCCGGCAATAAAACCGCTGAAGTGAAAACTACACTGGTACATTACGACTACAGCTGCGAAAAAAGTCGCCCTATCCCTGAAGATATCCGCGAAATGCTCGCCAAGCTGAATGGTGAAAGCGCTTAATCTGTCCTGTCTCTCGGTCAGCGCAATTGCAATTGCGCTGCTGAAGCGTTAATTTGTCGACCCGCTAACTGTGATGCAGATCACTTACCTGTATCGCCTAATTTTTATCGGTTCGGATTAATCATGAGATTCTATTTTACCCGCATGCGCTCGAAGGATATTTGTCCACCAAGACAGCCACTTAAAAAGATTGTGTGGTCATGGGTTGGGGCTTTCTGTGGCATTTACTTAGTCGCGAGTCTCGCAAATTATATGAGCGAAAACCTCGTCGGTACTATGTTTGTGATTGGCTCATTCGGCGCTTCTGCTGTACTGGTATACGGCGCACCGCTGGCGGAGTTTTCTCAACCGCGCAACTTGATTGGTGGTAGTGTGTTATCGGCCTTAATTGGGGTCGCCGTTTACCAAGTGTGTGGCGATTATGTGGTGCTGGCCAGCGCCTTAGCGGTATCCCTGTCTATCGCATTTATGTACTTGACCCGTACTCTGCATCCACCGGGCGGCGCCACGGCATTGATCGCTGTGATTGGCGGTGAAAACGTGCATCAACTCGGCTTTCTCTACGCGCTAATGCCAGTATTTCTCGGCTCAGTATTACTCTTACTAGTCGCGCTGGTGGTCAATAACCTCTCCACCGATCCCAAGCGCCATTACCCTGTGTATTGGATTTAGCTAACTGGTTGTGAAATAGGCTATTTCAAAAACTTCTGCACATACCAGCAGCTGGCTTGGATTGTAAAATCTTGGGTTTTGGCCCACTTTAGGCCATGGCGAACTAAGCGTTCGGCAAGGCCTTTACCGCGCAGTTCGTTGGGGACAAAGGTGCGGCTAAAATCGATATCTTTGCCTGATAGTTGGTATTCCAACACGGCTTCATAGCCATCGACAGGGATAATAAAACGCTGTCTATCCTGTTGATGTTCAATGGCTATCTCGATATTTTCGTTATCTGACATACATGCTTCCCTCAAGGAGTGGCTTAAAGTGTGCTGGCAATTTAGCTATCGATTTGGTTAGCTTAGGCGACTTCGTGTTGTTTGGGAATCGCCAGCAGTTCTGCCGGTAAGTCGGCCTTTTTGCCGGTTTTAAAGTTAAACATCACCGCGACTGAAGTACCTAAGGTGGTTACTGCCTGCTGCTGTTTACTAAAAGCCTGATAATGCATGGTAAATCTATCGCTGTGAATATCGCTAATGCTGACACTCACTAATAGAGTATCGGGGAAGGTCACTGGGCGTTTATAGCGGGCCTGATTTTCGCTGATCACCGGGCCAATACCTGATTTATACAGGGTATCTAGCGGGAAAAGGCGATTGAAAAAGTCGATACGTGCTGTCTCAAAATAACGGAAATAGACGACGTTATTGACGTGCTGCAACGCATCCATTTCGCCCCAAGCCACGGGGATTTCGGTCACTATAGGGTGCTGTGCGAGAAACTTTTCCATTGTGTTTTCCAGTGTGTTTGGCATTGAATTGCCGATCTAAAAATGCGAGTTGAAACGCTCGTTTAAGATGGTCAGACTAGCAGCATAAAGAACAAGCGACAAGCCATGGCGTTATAGGCATTTAGCGATAACATTAAGCGAAACAAGGAGCAGTGTATGATTAAACGAGTCGGAAACACCCATATTCAAGCTGAACACCAAGCGTCTTGCCACTGTGGCGCTGTGGTGTTGCAATTATCGCTGCCCAATGGCATCGAAAATCCGCGCCGCTGCGATTGTTCTATCTGCCGCCGTAAGGGCGCGATTGTCGGCTCTGTACCGCTGGCGGGGATCAAGATCCTCAAGGGTGAAGATGTGCTGAAATGCTATGAATTCAATACCAAAACCGCTAAGCATTACTTCTGCTCCAACTGCGGCATTTACACCCATCACCAGCGGCGTTCCAATCCCCATGAATATGGTTACAACATTGGTTGCCTCGAAGGGGTCAATCCATTCGATTTAGACAATGTGCCCACGAATGATGGCGTTAACCATCCTGCGGATCGTTAGATTATGAACATAGGTCAGTTTGCTGCACTTACTGGATTGTCGGCGCACACGCTCAGGTATTACGAGAAAATTGGCTTGCTGCAGTCTGTGGTGCGAAATGCGAGCGGGCACCGCGACTATGCGGAAAAAGAGGCGCAATGGATTGAGTTTATCAATCGCTTAAAAGAAACGGGCATGCCGCTAAAGCAGATTTTGACCTATGCCGAACTGCGTGCTCAAGGCGATACAACCGCAGGTGAGCGACAGCAATTGCTTGAGCAACATGCCTCACAATTGGCCGAGCGTATTCGCCAAGAGCAGGCGCACCTGATCGCCCTCGAGCAAAAAATCCGCTATTACCAAACGCATTTCAGTGATGAAGCTTAGCGATTCGGTTCAGTTGCTCAGTTCTGCATTTAAATCCTAATCGATTAATATTATTCGCTTTTATCTTTAGTAGCTGTCTTTCTTCTTCAATCACAGGGCTACCTGCATTATTCATCAATCAGCCGTTGACTTAGAGTTAACTCTAAGGCGTAAGCTGACTTCTGTGGTCCAATCCAACAGGTGTCAAAATGGGTAATCAAAGGTATGTGCAGGGCTTAGCTAAGCTAACTGAAATCGACGGCGAAGCGGGCGAGAAAGTGATCAGCAGTCTGGCAAATATTTGCCCCGACTTGGGTAAGTACATTATCGAATATCCTTTTGGGGATATTTATCAACGTGAAGGACTCGATCTTAAGACGCGGGAGCTAGTCACGGTCGCGGCGCTCACGGCGTTGGGTCATTGTCAGCCGCAGCTTAACGTCCATATTAACGGCGCGTTGAATGTCGGTTGTGCACCGCAGGAAATCGTCGAAGTGATACTGCAAATGTCTGTTTATGCTGGCTTCCCCGCAGCACTGAATGGCATGTTCGTCGCGAAAGCAGTCTTTGCCGAGCGGGAGTTAAATGTCGTTTGAGTCTATTCTGGGTTAGGTTCATAACACTTCATTGAGGCGATCTTAAGGTCGCTTTAATTTTACTCATAGGTATTACTTTCAAATCTATTTAAACGGTATTTCTGTTCCACATCATAGACATAGAATCTCGCGGGAGATTCATTTCGCCGCTAAAGGACGATTCGGCAAGTTTTGTTAGTGGATTGCCAAAGTTAGTCGCTACACTGGCATAGGTGACGCGAGTGTCGCCATAGATTTTGCAGCTTACATCGGCAACTCAAGCGTGTCTTAATCGTAACCGGAATTTAAAATTATAATGAATTTAGGTCGTTACACTGAATCTGCCCGCCAGCACTTACGGCAAGTCATTAAGCCTTTGCCTAGCGAGCTCCAGCTAGGGTTGAGCAAGTTGTGGCGCTACTTAAGCCAAGGTTTTGCTAAGTTATCCTTTGCGCAAAAGCTGTATCTTATTGCCTTGATATTGGCCTTTAGTACCGACTTGATGGGTGTGGTCGCCGTGATTGCGGTTATTGCTATGGCCATCGAGTTTTGGCCCGTGTTCGAGCGGGTCTGGCACAGTTTGGCGGGCAAGGCTGTGTTGTTGCTGTTTTACGCTATTATTGCCAACTTTGCCTTAGGTTGGTCTGGCGCCATAGTCAATGAAGTGGTTGGGGTGTCGGCAAGTCATCTGGATTACACCCATAACTTAGCGATTTTACTCTATATGCCCGCTTGGTTTTTAATGGTGAGCGCAATTGTGCTGCTGGCATTGCAGTTGATTATCCCCATCTATTTAGTCTTAATTTTTTTGCTTAAACCTTTGGGTGTCAAATCGTTACGGATCACCTCACATACATCATTTCGTAAAACGACCTTTACGATCCGTATCGTGTTGGCGGCTGTGGTCTTGTATCACTTGAGCTTACTGATTGATTTAGAAACCCGCCTTCAAACCTCGTTCGCAGACTTTATTACAACAACTCAAGAAGCCTCTGAACATAATCCCGTCGAGCCAGCACTAGGGCTTATGCCGCATACGACCGATGTGCTGACGGCTCCGATTGCTGAGTTAGCTAAGATTAAGCCCAAGCTTGAAGCCGACAAACCGGCTGATAAACAAACCGCCGATGAGCGCGAAGAAGCGGAACGCAAGCAAACCTATGCGTCGGTGCGGGCGCAATATCAGTATCTCGTGCGGCAATGGTTAGCGACGTTTGCCTTTGCGCTTGAAGCCAATAGCCGTTCGCGTTGTGAGAAGCCCGCCGAATCGAATGTGATCGAGTTAAATGACTATGAGATTTTGCAGATCACGCCGGATAAGAAAGCGGATTATGGTTATCGTTTTGAAGTGAAAAAGTGTATCTCGGCCGCGTTTCCGCTGACAGAAAAGGGTAAATAAGCTGCCTAATAAAAAAAGCGACCACAAGGTCGCTTTCATTTTTTGCTAAATCAGTTTGGCTGAGTTAGTCGACTATTGCGTTCTTCAACAATCACGTTATTCAATCAGCAACTCATCGAAGCTGCTGATTTTACGGAACTCACCAGTGCGCTGTGTGCTATCGCGTACCATTTGACAGGTCATCATGCCTGCAGCTTCGGCAGCCTTTAATTCTTCAATCACATCAGACACAAACAGCACTTGCTTAGGGCTTAAGCTGATAGTGTTGAGGATATTGCAGTAAGCCTGTTTATCTAATTTATTGCCTGTACGGGTATCAAAATGACCGTTGAACATCTCGGTTAAATCGCCGCCGTCACTGTGGCTGAATAACAGTTTTTGCGCATCAACAGAGCCCGATGAAAAACTGTAAATACGCAAATTTTGCGCGCTAAAACGTTTCACCGCTTCAATAAAGTCAGGGAAGATATGGCCCTTAAATTCGCCATGGGCGTAGCCTTGCTTCCAGATCAAGCCTTGCAGGGTTTTGAGTGGTGTCGCTTTACGATCTTCGCTGACCCACTGCTGCAAAATTTCAGTCACGCGTGCTAAGTCCGCATCTGGCTCTAGGGCGATATCTCGGGTGTCGCAAATACAGTTTTCAACCAATACATTGTGTTGGTTCTGTTCTAAAAAGTCTGGCAAGGCTTTGACAGAATAGGGGAATAGTACATCTTGGATAAAGTTTAGGTCTGTCGTGGTGCCTGCTGTGTCTACGACTATGGCTCTGATACCCATAATGTTTTGATACTCCACAATATGTTGGCTTAAAAATGCAACTCCGATCCTAAGCGTTATTGGTGAAATTGGCTAGTCTATTTCGCCCAAACACATGGGCAAATTGTGGTCGATATCACTAAGCTGATAGATTGAAATTTGATTAATCTAGTAATTTTAAAAGCTTATCCGCTGATTGTCGGAGAAAACACTGGCTTGATACTGGCTTTCATCTCGTTTATTGCGCTTAAGTTTGTGGCTACCATAAGACTATGGTCTTAATAGCTAAGGGAAATTTAGCCTGCTATTGTAGCTTAAGTCTCTTTTCTACCTTATGCCTCACATGCAGTGGTTTTCGGGAAGTGAGACGGCATATTTTCAGCTGCGAATAGAGAGACCTTAAATGAAATATTTACCCGCACTTGGCTTTGGTATCTTATTAGCTTTATTGAGTTTTATCAGTTTCTCATTAGTCGCGAGCGCGGGTTATATGCTGGATATGTTAAGTGCAGTGCCCAAGATTACGCCAAACAGTGTGGAGTACCTGTTGTTAGGGGCTCACGATGCGAGTTTGCTGATATTGCTAGCAGGTTTAGTGCTTTACGCTTATCACAGGATCTTTCCTAAACTTCCCTTCGATTGGTTCACCGCTGTGTTCATCCAAATGCCACTGGGTTTGGCTGTGCTGGCGTTAGATGGTGTTAGCTTAAACCTATTGTCATTCAAAGGTTTTGCGCTGACGCTGACCACCTTCGCCGCTTCCTTTGGCGTATTAGTCATCTTCTGGTTACTGCAGCGTCGAGCACGTCGTTTGTCTTTAGCCACGGTTAACGATTAGTTCAGCATATACCGCAGGATGCTTAACTGTTTTTCGGTAACTAAATTATGTAAAATCATTGGCCTAAATGGATTTGAATCGTAAGAGTAGGAGCCAATGAGTTCGATTGAATTTGATATTCCCGAAGATCACCGTATTGCCTTTCAGAAGTATTACAAACAAAAAATCGCCCCTAAATGCGGTCCGTTTGAAGCAAAACGTGAAGGCGTGAACCAAAGGCGGCGTGAAAATGCCAAGTTCACTACCCCAATCTGCTACATATGCATCACGGTGATTTTGGGTGCATTCGCCGGGCTGCTCGGGGTCCAGTTTATGCTGGTGCCTATGGATTATTTTGTGCCTTTGATGATTGTCGCGTTCCTGCCCGCTCCCGTGATAGCGTTAGCGGTCATTGCCTCGGGTAAGGAAAGCGATGAACTCTATAATGCCGCCTTTGAAAAACTCTATCCCATTAGCCTTAAGTATTTTGGCGATGACTTTGCGCTAACGAGGGCGCCTAAGGTCGATTTTTCGACCTTTATTGAGTTGGGGCTACTCCCTAAAACGGATAAGCAGTACGCGCAAAATTGCCTTAAGGGAACCTATAACAAGGTGCCGTTCCAGTTTTATGAGGTCGATGCTTACAACACTAAATCGAACGATAATGGCTCGGTTCAGCGGGAGACCATCTTCAATGGTGTGCTGCTGGTTTGCAATATTCCTAAGAAATTCAATAGTACTACGCTGTTAGTCACTGATAAGGGCAGTTTAAAAAATCGCCTTGAGGGTTTTAAGACTAAGCTGTTGCGCGTCAAGCTTGAGGACGTAAGGTTCGAGCGGAGTTTTGAGGTTTATAGTAGCGATCAAGTCGAGGCGCGCTACTTACTCAATCCCTTGATGATGGAAAATCTGTTGGCTTTGAGCCGCGAGTTAAATGCCGAAGTTGAAGCCTGTTTCTATCAAAAACAGTTGCTGATCAAGATACCGACAAAACACCACTTCTTTATCAATCAACTCGACTTAGATCGCCCCATCAATTTTAAGCGTAATATCGAGCAGATGTTTACCGAGTTAGGTTATACCTTCTCAATAATCGATACTTTAAAACTTGATAAGCATACCGGGCTCTAGAGTGTTAGGTTATTAACGAATAAGTGCATGGTATCTATTGGTCCTAGTGTTCTACGGCGATTTAGCGTCGGTACAACTTTGGTGCGGTAGGTATATTCAGCGCCTACTGTGAGCGGTGAGTCAAATTGCATAGGCATAGAAGCTGGCACTCAAGTTACTGAACACGCTGTTGATCGCTAATGGGTTGGGTCTTTGCTAGCCGAGCTTTTCCTTCGCTTGAATCATATCAATCACAATCTTCAATATAGCCTGTCGAAGCTTTCTACAGGCTTGAGACACCATAACAATGAATCCCGAAACTCCCCTTCGATTGGTTCACCGCTGTGTCCATCCAAATGCCACTGGGTTTAGCTGTGCTGGCGTTAGATGGTGTTAGCTTAAACCTATTGTCATTCAAAGGTTTTGCGCTGACGCTGACTACCTTCGCCGCTTCCTTTGGAGTATTAGTCATCTTCTGGTTACTGCAGCGAAGCGTTAAGCGCCTTGAGGCTATGCCCAGCTAATCGTTGCGGCATTTACAGTACATAACGTAGGCGCAGTGCCGTCTGCTCAACGGGTGACAGTGCGAGCCATTGTTCTCGTATTTCCACCGCTTCCTGTGGATAGTCGGTGATCAATACATCGGCTCCCAGTGCTAACATGCGTAGCATTTGCCGTGGATTGTTCACAGTCCACACATGCACTTGCTTGCCGCCCTTATGGGCTCTGGCGATAAACTTCTCATTAGTAATCGACTGATTTATCGCTAAGAATTGTGCATTCGACTTAATCGGGTCGCCGATAGATTGGGTGACAATCAGCCCTGTTTGGATTGAAGGGTTTAGTCGTTGCACTTCTTCAATAGCTCTCGCTTCGAGCGAGGTAATCACTACTTGTTGTGTCATTTTCTGTTGTTGCAGCAGGGCAACAACAGCCTGCGCTAAGCTGGGATCGGCTTGATTATATTTGAGCTCAATATTCAAACCAATTTTGTTGCGCGCCTCATTGAGCATTTGTAGTAGCGTCGGCACGGATTCACCTGTAAAGGCGGCACTGTGCCAGCGACCCGCATCGAGTTGTTGTATTTCACTGGCGCTGAGATTGGCTACTCGCCGTGGATCGCCCGCGATACGCATTAAATCCGCATCGTGCAGCACCATTAAGGTGCCGTCAGCGGCGGTTTGCACATCTATTTCAGCATAATCTGCCTTTTCTGCAATCGCTAAACGCAAAGCCGCAAGGGTATTTTCTGGTGCCCTAGCTGCCCCCGCTCGGTGGGCTGAAATGAGGATTTCATCCCTTTGTGGCTCACTGCTTAGGGCATACACTCCAAATCCCAGCATGATTAAAAAAGTCGTGACCAAGACGCCACTTAGAGTGTAAATCGACAGCTCTGAAGTCTTTTTAACTGTCTCTCGTCCAAGACGTTCTAATCCTGCAGGTTTCTCTCCCAGTTGGCGGTATAACAACAAGATGATAAAGGCTTCGCCAAACATGCCGAGCAAGGACCACGTCGCACTTAACATAAAAATCAGCGCAGAGACGAGGGCCAACATGGCTAATTCTGCCGAAAGTGTCAGTGAAACTCGGTCGAGTAAGCTATCGGCCCCCCATGAGATCAACAGCATTAAGGGATACAGCAAAGCCCAGATCCTCAACCACCAACCAGCCGCATGCCACATAATCGCGCGTTCATTACCCGCACTTAACTGCCAACTGCGTTTGAGTGCCGTTAATGCATCGGTTGTTTCACTGACAATTATCGTTAGGGAAAAGGCCGCTTTGGCCCACAGATATAAGCTAATAAGCAGATAGAGTAACGCTAAGAAGGCCATGCTAAATAAAGCTAAATACCATTCTATTGGCTTGAAATACAGGTAGTAATTGATGTCATGCCCCTGTAGAAACACGCTGAAAATAAGATACCCTAATCCCATAAAAGGTACGCTGAGCAACAGTAAGCAAGCCGCATATATGCTACCAAGGCGAATGAATACGGGTAAGCGCGCCGTGGCGAAAATCAATGCCCGCACTGGGCCGATGGGAATATCGTATAGCCCAGATGCGGCCAGAATCGTGACCCCAGCACGCTGGGTGAAAAACACGGTAAAGCTGCTGAATAGGGTAATGATCATAAATAGCAAGCCATAGGGAGACATGGCGAAGGCGATCAAGTCGTAATTGGTTATGGTGACATTGCCCGTTTTGGCAATCAGGTGGCGCAGTAGCCAGCCAAAAGACGGGACGATAATACCCGCCGACACTAAGGTAAATAGCAGTTCAAATTCAATGAGTTTTCTACCGCAACGACGAATGGCTTTAAGCGTGTCATGCCAGTAACTGTGTTCAGGATTCAGCATGCAGCTTCCTTATTCGTGCGAGTTAGGACTGTAATTTAGCAGCGTTTCCGGTTGACGGTTAGTCATTGGTGCAATGTTTTGATATGGGCAGGCCGTTAAAGTCTTCTTCACAATGATTAACAGTGCTGCGTGACTGTGAGTGGCTAATCAAAGTATTGGCTCAGCGGCATGGGCTCAGCCATTACCTTTGCCAATATCTCGTTGATTCATATAGTGGGCTAATTGCGCTGCATCGGCATGGGGGCTGGCACTTAAGCCGCTGAACACACCCTGTTGATCGCTAATGGATCTATGCTGGCCGAGCTTTTCCTTTGCTTGAATCTCATCAATCACAATTTTAAAGCCGACGATAGCTTGGCGCAGTTTCTGCTGATACTCATCTGGCATAATTTGTTTATCTTGCAATAGCTTGGGTTCGTACTTTGTGACTAGCTTGTCCAACATGTCTTGGGTTTCGGTATCACTCAACAGACTTGCGACACCATAACAATGCACCGCCGCATAATTCCATGTAGGCACCGCAGGTTTAGCATCATACCAAGTTGGGGAAATGTAAGCGTGTGCGCCGCTGAAAACCACTAATACCCGCTGACTTTCAAGCTCTTGCCAATGTGCGTTTGCTCGCGAAACATGGCCATACAAGACGCCTTTCTCTCCCACAGTTGCATCGAGTACAAAGGGAATATGGGTCGCATTCAGTGAGCTCGAAACCAGCAAACCAAAGCTGTTTTGCGTGATAAAACCTGTGATGGCCTGCTGATCTGTCATCGCCATATTCTTAGGGGTATACATTATCGTCCTTGGGTTTCAACATGAGTGAAAGCGTTATATTACAAGGAAAAAGTCGGGAGTCGATAGGGGATTTAGAATGTTAGTTTGTGGCTTATTAAAATCAAAATCGTAGAGGCTTGAACTCTGACTCGGAGATTAAACACTCGCATTACTGTGACTCGCAGCAAGTACATCCGTGTATGCTCGAACGTGGCATCCATGCCACGGACGGTCACATCCATGCGAGTGCTTAATCTAGTTAAGACCTGCGTATACATCTAGCCTCGTTAAAATCCGTGAATCAGACTTGCCTAGTTTGGTTCACGCGCAGAACTCAGCCATTTGGCATTCGTTGTTAACTAACGCGTTTTTGCCCCAAAGTGAGCTAAACCCATCTAGGATAGATCTTCCCCGTTGACCAAATTTTAGTCATGATACAAAGTGACCAATATTACTGGCTCAGAGCAATGCGCTGTTAGCCACCACAATGGACTTCAGATGAATACAGAAATGAAAGAAGCTCTAGTTAAAGTCCCACAGATTACGCTTGGCTTTTGGGTAATTAAAATTCTCGCAACTACCTTAGGTGAAACAGGCGGCGATGCCGTTTCCATGTCAATGGATCTAGGTTACTTGATTGGAACAGTCATTTTTATGGCTTTTTTCATTCTTGCGGTTGTGTTCCAAATCCGTGCGAAGAAATTCAATCCGTTTGTTTATTGGGTCGCAATCGTCGCATCAACTACTGTAGGTACGACGCTCGCTGATTTTGCAGACCGTTCCTTAGGTATTGGCTATCTGGGCGGCTCAACACTCCTCGCAGTGTTTTTAGCAAGTACGTTGTTTATTTGGTATAGAACACTAGGCAGTATTAGTGTTTCGTCAATTCACACACCTAAAGCAGAAGCGTTCTACTGGCTTACCATAATGTTTTCTCAGACGCTCGGTACAGCGCTAGGTGACTGGACCGCAGGTTCAGCTGATTTGGGTTATGTCGGCGCAGCTTACATTTTCAGCGGCGGGTTAGCATTAATCGTCGCAGCTTACTTCTTCACAAAAGTATCTCGAACAATTTTATTCTGGTCAGCGTTTATTCTTACCCGTCCACTTGGAGCCGTGGTTGGTGACTTTTTGGATAAACCTATCGCTCAGGGTGGTCTAGAATTCAGCCGCTATACGGCTACAGGTGTACTTTTGGTCGCCATAGTAATTCTGGTTATTGTACTGCCACAGCGCGCAGCCAGTAAATCACACTAATGTGTTGGTGGTGCTTAACAACTTGTTCAAGTTGTTCGCGTCGCTCAACGGGACGGGCTAAAGTCCATTCTCCTAAACCAAACGTTAATCATAAATTTCTCATGATCGTTTAGTTAGCAATCGTGCCAGTGAATCACTCTACACCAGACTGATTCACGCTCCCCACTAAAACCCGCTCTCACGGCCTGTTTGTGGCTATTGGAGGGTATTTTTTTACCCTAAAATGAATCAAATCTCTTAAGAACGGATTCAAGCAACTTTGATGACGGCACATTATCAACATAACGAGTTTGTGATGGTGGCGCAGTTTCCTGTAACGCAAATTGCATCAGGCTAATGGCTAAATTAGGTCGTCAATATGCGCCGGAGTTGATGAGATTAAGCACTGGTTTGTAAGTGACCGTTCGTGACAGGGATGTCACGGCCGAGCCCTCAAGGATGAGTTTATGGCGTGTCACTGGAAAGCCAGTGCTTAATCATTTTCTGATTATTTACACATTGCCGCACACTCAGTACATGGTTGCTTAGTTGACACAATCAACCAATCTCGATATTGTTGATACAGTCAACTATATCGAGAATCTTCTATGCCTTCATTGTCACTCAGTGAAACTTTGCACAGATTAGTGCATGCCTACAAAAAGCAATTGCGTAGCGATATTGCTGCACAAGAGATTGATTTACCTGTCACTCATATCCGTGCCTTGAAGGGCGTGTGTCGCAATCCTGAATCGACAGCTCAGTCTATCGCCCTGCGAATGCAGCGGGATAAAGCGCAAATTACCCGTGTTCTAAATGAGTTACAGCAGGGTGGGTTGATCACTAAAATCGATAACCCAAAGGATGGCCGCAGCCAGTTACTGCGACCCACGGCAGAGGGGGAAAAGATCATGACCCAGATCAGTGCCTCAGAACGTAAAACAGTGGCGCGTATGACGCAGGCGCTGAGCTCAGCCGAAGTCGACACCTTTATTAAACTTGCCAATCGAATCAGCAAAAGTGTGGATGAGGCCGCTGCCGCTAAAAGCGGTGCGGATTGCCATGCTCAAAAAAGACCATCTAGTAAGCCAAAAGACCCGATTGGCAAAGGAGCCGTTGAGGCACGCTTAATGGAAGAACACGCCATAGGAGAAAATCATAATGAATAAACCTGCACCACGTGAGCTGGAAGTGATCCGCTCGACTTATATCACCCCGCATATGTTACGTATGACCTTAGGCGGTGCGGGATTCGCTGGTTTTCCTATCGATCAAGAGAGTGCCTATATCAAGTTGTTATTCCCACAGGCGGGTGAACGTCCATTGATGCGAACCTACACGATTCGCCAGCAACGTGCTGATGAAATAGATGTGGATTTTGTACTGCACGATACCGACGGCCTCGCATCGAGCTGGGCGAAAACGGCGCAGGTAGGCGATATCATTCAAATTGGCGGACCCGGGCTTAAAAAACTGATCAACTTTGAGGCGGATTGGTTTTTACTCGCAGGTGATATGACAGCCTTGCCCGCAATTAGCGTGAATCTGGCACAATTACCAAACAATGCAGTGGGTTACGCTGTGATTGAAGTATTGAGCGAAGCCGACATTCAGCCTCTTGTGCATCCCGAAAATGTTGAGCTGCATTGGGTGATCAATCCTGAGGCTGATCCCGAAGGTCGCCCTTTGGTTGAGCGAATAGCCCAATTACCTTGGCTTACTGGCGAGCCAGCCGTGTGGATTGCCTGTGAATTCAACAGTATGCGCGCGCTAAGACGACACTTCAAGCAAGCGCATTCACTGCCCAAGAGCCATTTTTACACGTCGAGCTATTGGAAAATTGGTTGTAATGAGGGCGAGCATAAGCTGGTTAAACAAGAAGATGAACAGTTAGAAAATGGTGCCAGTGTTTAAATCCAGATAAGGCCGCATCTTTGATTTAGCGACCTTATCTAGCTAGCCTAGCGTGCTGCTTATCCTGCATTTGCGGCGAGTACGCGCATTCTATTGGTGTACTAACTTGCCATTCTTCACCACATCTTTGCAGGGATTGACGCCGTAGGAATAGGCTAATTGTGCTGGAGTGGCGATATCCCACAGACAAAAATCGGCTTGTTTGCCGACCACTAAACTGCCGACGTTATCTTCAATCCCGAGTGCTTTGGCGGCATTTAAGGTGAGGCCTTTTAAGGCTTCCTCTGGTGTTAAGCGGAACAAGGTGCAGCCCATATTCAGCATCAACAAGGTTGAGCAAATCGGGGATGAACCTGGGTTGAAATCGCTGGCGAGCACCATAGGTACGCCGTATTGGCGCAGTAAATCGATAGGTGGTTTTTGGGTTTCCCGCAAAAAGTAAAACGCGCCCGGCAGCAGTACGGCGCAGGTGCCGCTTTCACTTAAGGCTTTAACGCCTGCTTCATCTAAGTATTCAATATGATCCACAGACTTAGCGCCAAGACGTGCGGCCAGTGCGCTGCCGCCCATATTGGTTAGCTGCTCGGCGTGGAGTTTAATCTCTAAGCCCGCTGCTTTGGCAGCACTAAGTACCCGTTCGGTTTGCTCAAGATTAAAGGCGATATTCTCGCAGAACACATCCACCGCATCGGCAAGATTTTCGGCGATCACTGCGGGCAGCATCTTATTGATAATTAAGTCGACATAGCAGTCGCTATTGTCTTTATATTCTGGCGGAATAGCATGGGCGCCAAGGAATGTGGTCTTCACATCTACGTGGTGATGCTTGCCGAGCTCGCGGGCGACACGCAGGATTTTCAATTCAGTTTCAGTATCTAAGCCGTAGCCTGATTTGATCTCAACCGTAGTCACCCCTTCTTTGGCTAGGGCGTTTAAGCGCTGGCGGCCGAGTTCAAATAATTCTGCTTCATCCGCTTCGCGGCAGGCTTCAACGGTTGAAATAATGCCGCCACCTGAGCGGGCAATTTCTTCGTAACTCGCGCCTTGTAGGCGTAACTCAAATTCATTGGCGCGATTACCGGCAAAGATTAAGTGGGTGTGGGCATCAATCAATCCTGGAGTGATCCAGCCGCCTTTGCCTCTGTAAACGGGAATGGACAACACATCAAAGGCGGGCAGTTCGCTGCGGGGGCCAAGCCAAGCAATTTTGCCATCTTTAACTGCGATGGCCGCATTGGTGATCGCGCCATAAGGTGCTGATATGGAAGGGTCCATTGTGGCTAAGTTAACGTCTATCCAAACCTGATCCCAAGACATGTATTCCCCTCGCTGTGCTGGCAGATGTTAACCAAGTGATTAACGGTTTATTAAATTTATGTGAGCTGGCTTGTATTTACTTGTATATACAAGCTAGGATTGTAGCCGCTATTTTCACCGTTTGAAAGTGGCATGACAGACCCGTGTCTTTGTCGCCTGCGTCAGTGCCACTTTAGCAAGCATGACTTTCGCAAGGGCACAGGAACAAGAAGCTGAATTTAAGAGGAAGTGTTTTGGCTATTCCTAAGTTTGCAGAAATTAAGCAATACATTATCTCCTCTATCGAATCTGGCGAGTGGGAAGAAAACGCCCGCGTGCCTTCCGAGAATCAACTTGCTGACTTGTTTACCTGCAGCCGAATGACGGCGCGACGTGCATTAACTGAGCTGACGGATAGCGGCGTACTCGAACGCTCCCAAGGGCTTGGCACCTTTGTGGCTGGGCGAAAATCCCAGTCATCTATGTTGGCGATTCGCAATATTGCCGATGAGATTAAAGACCGCGGCCACGGCTATAGCGTACAGCAATGGGTGTTAGAACAAACCGTTGCCAGTACAACTATCGCAATTTCCCTTGGGCTTGAGCGCGGTGCAAAGGTATTCCATTCGATCTTAGTGCATTGCGAGCAGGGTTTACCGCTGCAAGTCGAGGAGCGTTACGTGAACCCCGAGTTGGTGCCCGACTATTTATTGCAGGATTTTACCTTGCAGACGCCCCACGAATATTTATCACAAGTGGCACCGTTGACCGAGGCGCATCACACGATTGAAGCGATTATCGCCAGTGAAGAATTACAGCAAAGGCTCGAAATCCCCGCCACTGAGCCCTGTTTACAGATTTTACGCCGCACTTGGTCACGCCAAGGCGTCGTGAGTTTTGCCAAGTTAGTTCACCCCGGCAGCCGCTTTAAACTCGGCGGCCACTTAACTTTTAGCAAGTAGCGCCAGTGGCGTTATTTACCGATGTAAATCAGTCACTCCAATAGCTGTACCCTTATAAGTTAAAAGATAAAAACACAATAAAAACAATAGTGCTGACCCGTATTAGCGACTTAGCAAATACGAGTTAGCACCACAGGTTGAAAGAGGAAAATTCAATGGACAAGCGCCACGACCCAAGCCGCCGCATTATTGCACCGCACGGCACCCAATTAAGCTGCAAAAGTTGGTTAACTGAAGCGCCAATGCGCATGTTAATGAACAACTTGCACCCAGATGTGGCCGAGCGCCCAGAAGACTTAGTCGTCTACGGCGGTATCGGCCGTGCCGCCCGCGATTGGGATTGCTACGACAAAATTATCGAAGTCTTACAACGCCTCGAAGATGACGAAACCTTATTAGTGCAATCGGGCAAACCTGTGGGCGTATTTCGCACCCACTCCGATGCACCTCGCGTGTTAATCGCTAACTCAAATCTAGTGCCGCATTGGGCGAACTGGGAGCATTTCAACGAGTTAGATAAGCTAGGTTTGGCCATGTACGGTCAGATGACCGCAGGTTCGTGGATCTACATTGGTACTCAAGGCATAGTTCAAGGTACCTACGAGACATTCGTTTCTGTAGCGAAACAGCACTTTGATGGCATATCCAAAGGCAAATGGATCCTTACCGGCGGATTAGGCGGCATGGGCGGCGCGCAAACGCTGGCGGGCACTATGGCGGGCTTCTCTGTGTTAGCCTGTGAAGTCGACGAGACCCGCATCGATTTCCGTTTGCGCACTCGTTATGTCGACAAAAAAGCCACTTCGCTCGATGAAGCATTGGCGATGATTGAAGAGGCAAACCAAGCTGGCAAGCCAGTATCAGTGGGCTTATTAGCGAATGCCGCCGATGTGTTTGCCGAACTGGTTAAGCGCGGCGTTACCCCTGATGTCGTGACCGACCAAACCTCCGCCCACGATCCATTAAACGGTTATCTGCCGCAGGGGTGGACTATGGCAGAGGCCGCAGCCATGCGTAAAACCGACGAAGCGGGCGTAGTGAAAGCCGCAAAAGCCTCGATGGCGGTGCAAGTACAAGCCATGCTCGATTTGCAAACTGCAGGCGCAGCTACCTTAGATTACGGAAACAACATTCGCCAAATGGCGTTTGAGATGGGCGTTGAAAACGCCTTTGATTTCCCAGGCTTTGTACCTGCTTATATTCGTCCGTTGTTCTGTGAAGGTATTGGTCCATTCCGCTGGGTGGCGCTTTCTGGCGATCCAGAAGATATCTACAAAACCGACGCCAAAGTGAAAGAACTTATTCCTGATAATCCACACCTACACAATTGGTTAGACATGGCGCGTGAGCGTATCGCCTTCCAAGGTCTGCCTGCGCGTATCTGCTGGGTCGGTTTGAAAGATCGCGCCCGTTTAGCGTTAGCCTTTAATGAAATGGTCAAAAATGGTGAGTTGTCGGCGCCTGTGGTGATTGGCCGCGATCACTTAGATTCTGGCTCTGTTGCCAGCCCGAACCGCGAAACCGAATCTATGCTGGACGGCTCAGATGCAGTATCCGATTGGCCATTATTGAATGCACTACTCAACACCGCCAGTGGCGCAACTTGGGTGTCTTTGCACCACGGCGGCGGCGTCGGCATGGGCTTTAGCCAACATTCTGGTGTGGTGATTGTGTGTGACGGTACCGATGCGGCGGCAAAACGAGTTGGCCGTGTGCTGTGGAATGACCCAGCGACAGGCGTGATGCGCCATGCCGATGCGGGCTACGAGATTGCGAAAAACTGCGCCAAAGAGCAGGGGCTCGACTTACCTATGCAAGACTAGCCGATGCTAACGACTCAATAACAATAATAACTAAAAGCTTGGAGCTAAAAATATGAAATCTGTGAATCACTTAGTGTTAACGCCGGGTAGCTTGAGCCTAGCGCAATTACGCGAAATCAGCCGCCATAAGCTGACACTCGAACTCGCGCCAGAGGCCATTACCGACATCAACACCAGTGCGCAAATCGTGCAAAAAGTGCTGGATGAAGGCCGTACCGTTTACGGCATCAACACGGGTTTTGGCTTGTTGGCCAATACCAAGATAGCGCCCGAAGATCTGCAATTGCTGCAACGCTCAATCGTGTTGTCGCACGCCGCAGGTACGGGCCAATACATGCAAGACGCCACAGTACGTTTGATGATGGTGTTAAAAATCAATTCATTAAGCCGTGGCTTCTCGGGCATTCGTTTAGAAGTGATTAACTTCTTAATCAGTTTAGTGAACGCCGAAGTCTATCCCTGCGTGCCAGAAAAAGGCTCAGTGGGCGCATCGGGCGATTTAGCGCCACTGGCGCACATGTGTCTGCCTATGCTGGGCGAAGGCGAGATGAGCTATCGAGGTGAGTTAATTTCTGCCGCCGAAGGTTTAGAAATCGCCGGCCTTAAGCCAATCGATTTAGCGGCTAAAGAAGGGCTCGCTTTGCTTAACGGCACACAAGCCTCGACTGCGCTAGCGCTGGAAGGGTTATTCCACGCCGAAGACTTGTTCGCAGCAAGTTCAGTGATCGGCGCCATGAGCGTCGAAGCGGCGATGGGCAGTCGTAGCCCGTTCGATCCACGTATCCATGCGGCCCGTGGTCAGAAAGGTCAAATCGATTCGGCCATGATTTTCCGTCATCTATTGGGCGAAGAGTCTGAGATCAGCGTGAGCCATGCAAACTGTGAAAAGGTGCAAGATCCTTACTCACTACGCTGTCAGCCACAGGTACTTGGCGCTTGTTTAACGCAAATTCGTCACGCGGCCGATGTGTTAGGCACTGAAGCCAATGGCGTAACCGATAACCCACTGGTGTTCCAAGACACGGGCGATATCATTTCGGGCGGTAACTTCCACGCTGAGCCTGTGGCTATGGCGGCGGATAATCTGGCGATTGCGATTGCCGAACTGGGTTCTATTGCCGAGCGTCGTATCGCACTGTTAATCGATTCTAGCCTGTCGAAACTGCCGCCTTTCCTAGTGAAAAACGGCGGCGTGAACTCAGGCTTTATGATCGCTCAAGTGACAGCGGCAGCTTTAGCGTCTGAGAACAAAACCTACGCCCATCCAGCATCGGTAGATAGTTTACCAACATCGGCTAACCAAGAAGATCACGTCTCTATGGCGACTTTTGCGGCCCGTCGTTTACGCGATATGAGTGAAAACACTCGTGGTGTACTGGCAATTGAATTGTTAGCGGCGGCGCAGGGTTTAGATTTCCGCGCACCTTTAGCGCCAAGTACTGCGGTGGCTAAGGCCAAAACTGAATTGCGTGAAGTCGTCGCCTATTACGATAAAGACAGGTACTTCGCACCAGATATCGAAGCCGCGACAGACCTGTTATATACAGCGAGTTTTAACGCTTATCTGCCAGCAGGAACGCTAGCGAGCTTTTAAGCGCTTTAGTTCTTAGTGTGTAACGACTAAGCCGTTGTTGACTCGGTTGAGTTGGGTGTATTGGGGCGCTTTTGCTGAAATACTCAGGATTAACTCCCCAACTTGCTAAACATTACTGCTGAAATAAAACAAAATGCAGGCATAAGTGGATTACTTATGCCTTTTTCTTGAGTGTTTCCCCTTTTTAGCTCGATCCTCATCTTTGCTCTTTTGGTGTGTTTAACACCGCAGACTCTGCACTTTTTGCGCTGATCTTTACATTGTCAAATTCAGTGGCTGCTTACCCCTCAATAAACCGTCACTTTTGTGTTTTTATCCGCCATCGTTATACACATTTTAATATATAAAACTATTTTTAATAACCATATAGTTATGTTGTGAGACAATATGGACCTGCTTTGATGGACAAATTGTCCTTTTGGTATTTTTGGGCTTTAACTCCTTAAATAGGTGTTTTTTACATTATTTAAAGTTTTTAATTTCAATATTATTTATTTATTTGGATTTAAGTTTTGTGATTGGTTATTTGCGATCTCGATCTCATGTCATTATTTGTTATCTATTTCCTCTTTAAGGATAATCTTAAATTAAGTGTGGTCTTTAAGTGGGCCCACTCGATCGGTTGCAATTTTCACCACAGCAACCACTAGACTCATAACGACAAGAGTGTGAGAGGACGCAATGAACAGACGCCAGTTTTTTCGACTGTGTGCTGCCGGAGCTGCCACCTCAGCAATTTCTGCGTTGGGATTGATGTCCGAAAAGGCCTATGCGGCCGTTCGGGAATTCAAACTCATTAGCGCGAAAGAAACCCGCAATAACTGCTGCTATTGCTCAGTGGGTTGCGGATTGCTGATGTACAGCAAAGGAAGTAATGGCAAGAATGCCGAACAGAGTATTTTCCATATCGAAGGGGATGCAGACCATCCAGTCAACCGTGGGGCCTTGTGTCCTAAAGGCGCTGGTTTAGTGGACTATGTAAACAGCCCTAATCGGCTTAAATACCCAGAGTACCGTGCGCCAGGCAGCAATGAATGGACGCGTATCAGCTGGAGCGAAGCTTACCAACGCATCGCCCGCCTGATGAAAGATGATCGTGATGCTAACTTAATTGAAAAGAATTCTGCCGGGACGACGGTTAACCGTTGGCTTAGCACTGGGATGATGACCTCGTCGGCGATGCCGAACGAAGGCGGCTATATCACTCAGAAATTTGCACGGGCACTGGGCCTAGTTGCAATCGATACTATTGCGCGTAACTGACACTCTCCAACGGTAGCAAGTCTTGCTCCGACATTTGGACGTGGTGCCATGACCAACCACTGGATCGATATTAAAAATTCTAATTTGATCATTATCATGGGCGGTAATGCTGCAGAGGCTCACCCTGTCGGATTCGGCTGGGTTACAGAAGCGATGCAACATAACAACGCTAAACTTTTGGTGGTCGATCCTCGCTTCACCCGTAGCGCCGCTGTGGCCGATTATTATGCGCCGATCCGTTCGGGCACAGATATCGCCTTCCTGCTCGGGGTGATCCGCTATCTTATTGAAACCAAACAAGTGAACTACGACTATGTGAAGGCTTATACCAATGCCAGTTACATAGTGCGCGAAGACTTCTCTTTTAGTGAAGGTCTGTTCAGTGGTTTCGATGAAGAAACAGATAGCTACGATAAAGAGTCTTGGTACTACGAGTTAGACGAACAGGGTTACGCGAAAGTCGATCCTAGCTTCGAGCATCCACGCTGCGTGTGGAACTTAATGAAGCAACATGTAGATCGCTATGACTTTGAAACAGTAAGCAATATTACCGGTACGCCGATTCCGGACTATGAGATGGTTTGCCAGCAAATTGGCAGCACTCATACCCACGATAGAGCCGCCACTTTTATGTATGCCTTAGGTTGGACTCACCATACTAAAGGGGCGCAGAACATTCGCTCTATGGCTATGGTGCAGTTGCTGCTGGGTAACATTGGGGTGTTGGGCGGTGGCGTTAACGCACTGCGTGGTCACTCTAACGTGCAAGGCGCGACCGATATGGGTTTATTGTGCCAAAGCTTGCCTGGTTACTTGAAGTTACCGAGTGAAAAAGACACTGATCTTAAGACCTATCTCGATCGTTACACGCCTGTCGCCTTGCGTCCAGGTCAAACCAACTATTGGCAGAATTACCCTAAATTCTTTATTTCGCAAATGAAGAGCTTTTGGGGCGATAACGCCACGGTTGAAAATGACTTTGGTTATGACTGGGTGCCTAAGTGGGATAAACAGTACGACTTTACTAAGCACTTAGACATGGCTTTCCACGGTGAAGTGAATGGCTACATTATCCAAGGGGTTAACGCCATTAACTCTATGCCGAACCGCAATAAGGTACTCAAAGCTCTGAGTAATCTTAAGTACATGGTGGTGCTGGATGCCTTGGCAACGGAAACCGCAACCTTCTGGCAAAATGCCGATGGCTTCAACGAGGTGAATCCCGCTGAAATCATGACGGAAGTGTTCCGCTTACCGACGACGTGTTTTGCCGAGGAAGAAGGTTCCATCGTCAACTCTGGACGTTGGATGCAGTGGCATTGGAAGGGCGCGAACCCGCCGGGTGAAGCCAAGCCAGATGCTGAGATTCTCTCCGGTGTCTTAATGGCAATGCGTGAACTGTACAAGCAAGAGGGCGGTAAGTTGCCTGAGCCAGTGCAAGCGATAAGTTGGGATTACCACAATCCTTACTCGCCGCATGCCGAAGAAGTTGCTCGCGAGCTTAACGGTAAGGATCTCGTGACTCAGCGTCAGCTCAGTAGTTTTGCTGAACTCAAAGCCGATGGTAGTACTGCTAGCGCCTGCTGGATTTATGCCGGTTCTTGGACCGAAGAAGGCAACCTGATGGCTCGCCGCGACAACCATGATCCTTCGGGTAAAGGTGTCACTCCGGGCTGGGCATTCGCATGGCCAGCAAACCGTCGTGTGCTGTATAACCGCGCCTCTTGCGATATCAACGGTAAACCTTGGGATCCTAAACGTACTATCGTCGAGTGGGTTGATGGTAAGTGGCATGGTATCGATGTGGGCGACTTCAATATGAAGTTAACCCCACAGGAATCCGCAGGTCCCTTCATCATGCAACCTGAAGGTGTGGGTCGCTTCTTTGCCCTTAAGTTGTTGGCCGAAGGTCCGTTCCCTGAGCACTACGAGCCTATGGAGTCGCCTATTGGGGTGAACCCGTTACACAAGGTCACCAGTAACCCTGCGGTACGTATGCTACCGGGTGTGAAGGAAACCTTAGGTTCCCATAAGGACTTCCCTTATGTGGCAACCACTTACTGTGTGACTGAACACTTTAATTTTTGGTCTACTCATGCCCGTTTGGCAGCGATTTCTATGCCGGAAACCTTCGTCGAAATCGATGAAATGTTGGCGGCAGAAAAAGGTATCGCCAATGGGGATTGGGTCACTGTCAGCTCTAAACGTGGCAGCATTGAAACCAAAGCCTTAGTGACTAAACGTCTGCAGCCGTTAAAGGTGAATGGTCAGTTAGTTCATACCGTCGGGTTACCCCGTCACGGCAGCCATAATGCGCTCACTCGTAAGAGTTACTCCTGTAACGTGCTCACCACGGAAGTGGGGGATGCAAATACACAGGTGCCTGAGTTCAAAGCATTTTTGGTTAACATCACTAAAGCTAAGGGGCTCTGATTATGGCATCACAAGACATTATCCGCCGCTCCGGTACTTCAGCGGTGACGCCTGCGGCAAAGGGGCGTAATTCGTCAGAAAAGGTCGCCAAGCTGTTCGACGCCACTAAGTGTAATGGCTGTAAAGCCTGCCAAGTGGCGTGTTCTGAGTGGAATGATTTACGGGAAGAAGTGGGCACGTTCCAAGGTAGTTATCAAAACCCCATGTCGCTATCGGGCCAATGTTGGACCCTGATGGAGTTCCATGAGGTGATGGAAAGCAACAAGCTGCGTTGGCAATTTACCCACTCGGCCTGTATGCACTGTGCCGACCCTGCCTGCTTAACTGCCTGTTCGACCTCGGGTGCGATTATCCAGCACGCCAATGGTGTGGTGGACTTCGATTCGGACAAGTGTATCGGCTGCGGTTATTGCGCCAGTGCTTGTCCCTTCGATGTGCCCAAAATCGATCCTAAGGACAACAAGGCCTACAAGTGCACTATGTGCTCTGACCGTTTGGCCGTGGGATTGGAACCTTCCTGTGTTAAGTCCTGTACCACAGGGGCGCTGCGTTTTGGCACCCGTGAGGACATGTTGTTTTACTCGCAAAAACGGGTCGAAGAACTGAAGGAAAGGGGCTTTGCTAAGGCAGGACTTTATAACCCTGAGGGCGTAGGTGGTACGGGTATGATGATGATATTGCACGATATCAATCAGCCCGAAAGCTACAACATGCCTGATAACCCGCAGATCCCGCTGTCACTGACTCTGTGGCAAGACTGGGTCAAACCTTTAGGCACTATGGGCATTCTTGCCACTGCCGCTGTCGCTTGTCTGCATAAGATCACCGTCGGTCGCAACATAGTGGAAGAGGACCAGCCGGGTTATCAACCGCCAGAGGAAGAGGCTAAGCAGGAAGAGGAGGGCGACAAATGAGCAAGCATGATAAGCAAGAAATGATAGTGCGTCACAAGCTGTTCGATCGCATCTGTCATTGGTTCATTGTGGCGGTTGGTCTAGTGACCTTTCTCACTGGCTTTTCCTTCTTTTATCCGTCGTTTCAATGGTTGGGGGCGATAGCGGGCACACCGCAATTGGCGAAGTTCATTCATCCCATTGCGGGCTTGATGATGTGCTTACCTTTGATGTTGATGTTGGTGCGTTACTACAAACACAACAAATGGGAAAAGCACGACCTCGCTTGGATGCTCGCCATTAAGGATGTGATGTTCGAGAACGAGGAGAAAATCCCGCCTATCGGCCATTACAACCCTGGGCAAAAGGTATTGTTTCGCGCCTTCGTGCTGACATCTATCACTTTAACGGTGACGGGAATCATCATGTGGCAGCCTTACTTTGCGCCCTATTTCTCAGCCACTGTGGTGGGTTGGGCCATTCTGTTGCACGCCATTTGTGCGCTCATCATGTTGATTTTTGTGATGGTGCATTTCTGGATGGCGACATGGGTGGAAGGGTCGGTTACAGGCATGCTTTACGGCAAAGTCTCTAAGGCTTGGTGCCGCAAACATCACCCTGTGATGTTGGATGAACATTCGGACGTGGAGAAACATTAATGAGTCATACAGCCGAGATACCTCTGGTCCCCGGCAGCGAATCGCCGCTGGAACTAAAACCGTTAAAAGCGGCAGATCCCCAAATTGTGTATCACAGAAGGGTGCATCGTTTGCTGTCATTGGCCAAGGACTCGCCGCTGGCTGACTACTTTGAGCTGTGCCGCCGTCTGGTCTCTATACAGGCCAAATTGGCGGAGGAGGCTGACTTCGGTCAGCTGCTCGCTTGGGGGAAAGATGAGGCGACTCCGCTTTCTCTGTTGGGCTCAGAGGCAGATAGCTATTGGCAAGGACTGCTACAGCAACTGTTAAGTGATTTGTTGCCGCAAGTGGATGAATCCATTGCTCGGGTAGTGCGTTTGCTGATGCAGCAATCTCCCGAGCAGCTGAGTTCGTGGGGGCGTTCACTGCGCCAAGGACATGTCAGTGAAGTACCGGCCCATTTTAGCTTATTCATCTGGGCGGCGATGGGCGTCTACTGGTCGCATTGGGCACCTATGGTCATCAAGCGGATGGATCAACGTAAGGTGGCGCAACAGAGTATGTGTCCCGTTTGTGGATGTCATCCCGTGGCTAGCGTGATTGTCGATCAGCCCCGTGCTGGTTTGCGCTATCTGCATTGCAGTTTGTGTGAAAGCGAGTGGCATTACATTCGCGCCCATTGCACCAGTTGCGGTCAGGACAAAGAGATGACGATTTGGTCGCTAGATAATGCTCAGGCTCAAGTGCGGATCGAAAGCTGCGATGAATGTCATGGCTACACCAAGATGATGTTTGTTGAAATGTCACCTTCTATGGATGTGGCGGCTGACGATCTCGCGACCTTGATGTTAGACAGTGAGCTAAATGCCAAAGGCTTTGGGGCGACAACATTGAACCCACTGCTAATGGCCCACGAAACCACGTAAGCCAAATAGCTTAAGTCAATGCAGGAGGGAGTCGGGTTGCTGATCCCTTCCTGCTTTTTATCCAACAGATGACAATAACTTAAACAAGATGACACAGATGATGACCCAAGCACCCGAAACGCCACAAGCCTTGTACCGCGCTTTGCCCTCAATGGACAGCTTACTGGCGGAGCCTAGCTTTGTGGTATTGCAGCAGTCTTACGGCAAAGTGGCAGTAAAGACGGCGCTGGATAGCCAGTTAAAGGCGGCGCGAAGCTTAATTAGCAGTGAGCGCCGTTTGCCGACATGGTGTGGCGAGCTTGCGCAATTGCACGGATGTTTGGTTGATCAACTGTCTAAAGATTACAGCCACAGCTTAATACCTGTGTGGAATCTTACTGGCACCATACTGCATACCAACCTTGGCCGAGCGCAGCAGTCAGAAGCGGCAATTCGAGCCGTGACTTCTGTTATGCGCTATCCCACACCGCTGGAGTTTGAGCTTGCAGCCGGTGAACGTGGCCATAGGGATAATGCGATCAGCGCCTTGATCCAACGTTTAACCGGTGCCGAGGCTTGTTGTGTTGTGAATAACAATGCCGCTGCGGTTTTGTTGATGCTGTCAGCTGTGACTGCGGGGAAAGAAGTCATAGTCTCCCGTGGTGAACTGGTGGAAATTGGCGGCGCGTTTCGCATCCCTGACATTATGCGCCAAGCGGGCTGCACCTTAGTCGAGGTCGGCAGCACTAATCGGACTCATCTTAAGGATTATGAGCAGGCGATTACTGAAAATACCGCTGCAATAATGAAGGTTCACACTAGTAATTATCATATCAGTGGTTTTACTGCCGCAGTGGAGGAGGCAAGGCTGGGTCAGTTATGTCGTGAACGTGGCATATCACTCATTTCGGATCTTGGTAGTGGCTCACTGACGGACCTGCGCCGCTTTGGCCTAAAACAAGAACCTACGCCCCAAGCCATGCTGGCCGATGGGGTCGATCTAGTGAGTTTTTCCGGCGACAAACTATTGGGTGGCCCTCAGTCTGGTTTGATCGTTGGCAAACAGTCGCTGATTAAGCAGTTACAGAGTCATCCACTAAAGCGCGTCCTGCGTTGCGATAAGCTGATTTTGGCGGCGTTAGAAGCGACATTGATCCACTATCTTAACCCTGAAACCTTAGACATTGAGCTGCCTATTATGGCGAAATTTGCCCGTAGCCAAGAGGTGTTATGGCAGATTGGTCGTCGCTTACAGCAAGCTTTGGTTCCACACTTTGAACCTTGTTATCGCATTGAGTTAGTCGAGTGCCAAACACAGGTCGGCAGTGGCTCTCAGCCCGATACTTTTTTACCTTCAGTGGCGTTGTGTTTTACCGCACAGAATGGCGGCAGTTTAAGCCTATTAGAGCAACATTTTAAGCAGGCGGCACGGCCTATCATCGGTCGCATGAGTAACGATCAACTCAGATTGGATTTACGCGGTCTTGATAGCGAAGCCGAGCTACTCGCCGAGCTGAGCACATTAGGTGTGCAGTTGTGATCATTGTGACTGCGGGTCATGTCGATCATGGCAAGAGTACGCTTATTCGTGCTTTGACTGGGATGAATACCGATCGTCTGCCGGAGGAGAAACGCCGCGGTATGACGATTGATCTCGGCTATGCGTTTATGCCGCTTAGGGATGGTTCGCGCCTCGCTTTTATTGATGTGCCTGGGCATGAAAAATTTATCAACAACATGCTGGTGGGCGTGAGTCATGCTCGCCATGCCTTACTCGTGCTGGCCTGTGATGATGGCGTTATGCCGCAAACCCGCGAACATCTGCAAATCCTAGCGCTCTTACCACTTCACAGTTTGACTTTAGTACTGACTAAGCGGGATCTGGTTGATAGTGATATGGCTGAGCAGCTTGTCGCCGATGGACTCACTTTGCTGGCCGAGTATGGCATTGAGTCCAGTGGTGTTTTTCAGGTGTCAGCGAGTGAAACTGCTGACTTAGCATCGAATAGTGTGGCCGCACTTAAGGCGCATATTCTTGATTTAGCTGAGCAGGAGTCTAAACGAGCTGAGGATGCCAGCAGTTTTAGGATGACGCTCGATCGCGCCTTTAGTGTGAAGGGCGCAGGTTGTGTGGTTACGGGCACAGTGATCAGCGGCAATGTGTGCGTGGGTGATAGTCTTTTTAGCTCAGGGCAAAAGGCCAAGTTGAGAGTACGAGGCATCCATTGTCAGGGACAAGAAGCCCAAAGGGCCGTCACGGGGACACGTGTCGCACTCAATTTAACTGGTGTTGATAACCATAGGTCGCCCGAACGCGGCGATTGGCTGAGCAGCTTGCCTCAAGCTGAGCTCTGTAGCCGCCCTGTGGTGCATATTCGAGTCTTCGATTTATTAGGTATTGAGCCCTTGGTACATTGGCAAAATGTCCACTGTCACCATGGCGCTGATCATACTTTAGGGCGAGTTTCGCTGTTAAATGAAGCTGATGCAGAAGGTTGTTATCTAGCGGAGTTGGTACTCGAAAAGCCGCTACTTTTATGTCAAGACGACCGCATCGTCCTGCGACACATTGGCGGCAAACAGACTTTAGGTGCAGGGCGAGTGTTAGCACTTAAAGTCCCCAATCGTAAGAAGCGTACGCCTGAACGAGTCGCGAGATTACAGCAATTAGCGCGCTTGGATAATCCTGCCCATGTGGTGGCTTTACTCAGCCAAACTCAGGCGCTAGAACTTGCTGAAATTGCGTGGCGTTGGCAATTAACCGACGAAGGGCTCGCTATGCTCTTAGCCCAAGCGGGTTTAGTCCGTCTTGGCGAGTTTGCCGTGGCCACACGTTTACTTGAGCAAGAAAAACAACAGTTTATTACTTTACTGAGCGAGTTCCATCAACAACATCCCGACCAACTTGGGCTGGGGCGTAATCGCCTGCAACGCATAAGCCACAGCGCTTTGCCGCCCGAATTAGCCAATAAAGTGCTCGATACGCTGTGCCAAGCGGGACGCATGGTATTGCGTGGCGCCCTGTTGCAATTGGCCGAGCACAGAATAGTGCTCGATGCTGAGGCGCAGCATTGTTGGCAGGCGCTTGCGCCTTGGCTGGCACAGCAAACTGCCCCCGTATGGGTCACCCAAATGGGCGAATACCTTGCGCTAGAACCTGCCAAATTAAGGCTGTTGTGTTTCCAGCTGGTGCAGCAGGGATTTATTACAGCTGTGGTGAAGGACAGGTATTTGCTCAGCGAACAAATCTGTTACTACGCCAGCTTAGTGCGTACTCATATTGCAGAACACGGCAAGCTTGAAACGGCAGAATTTAAAGACATGGTTGGGCTTGGGCGTAAGGTGAGTATTCAACTGCTTGAGTTCTTTGACAGAAGTGGTTTTACCCGTAGGAAGTATCGCAGTAATAGCCGAGAAGTTCGGGATGCCGAGTTGTTTTTTTCCCATGAGAATTGGCGGAAGAACATAGGAGTCGAACCTACCCAGGACTGCTGGCAGCCCTACCCGGATTTGAAATCCGGACGCCTCACCGGAGACGACGTTCTTCCAATAGAAGACCTAGGGATAGTAGAAAATGCGTAAAGATGATTCAAGGCGATTCTTATTTAGTTTATGGGTTTGTGATACAAGTCTTAAATTGTCATCAAACTAATTGTTTTTATTTGATTTTATAGTTTTAGAGGGGCGCTATGGAATATCATTCACATGAAGTGGTTACTGAAAGAAACGTGGTCCTGTTAGAGCATGGACACGCATCTGAGCTGACTGATTACTTAGCCAATGAAGTACGGGTTGCGCTGGTCTATAACGGCATCGCCCATACCGTTATGTTGGCGAGCCCCCAAGATTTAGAAGCCTTTGCCATAGGTTTTACGCTGTCTGAACGTATCGTTTCTCATATCAATGACATCAAAGGGATTGAACTCGAATTTACCCGTGAAGGCGTGTTGATCCAAGTGGAAATCAACCAACGATGCTTTATGGAACTCAAACAACAAAGGCGCAATATGGCGGGGCGCACGGGTTGTGGACTGTGCGGTGTCGCCCAGCTCGAAGAGGCGGTCAAGCCTGTTATGCGGGTGGACTCAGATGCCAGATTCGACATCAGCCACTTACAAGTCGCACTTGGGCAAATTAAAGACAATCAACAGCATTTTAAGCTGACGGGCGCGACGCATGCTGCCATGGGGCTTAACCATCATGGACAGATCATCGCCGCCTATGAAGATATAGGCAGGCATATCGCACTCGACAAGTTAATTGGCGCCTTTTCCGCTCACAATGTGGAACGTCCAGTGGCCGTATTGCTCACCAGCCGTGCGAGTTTTGAAATGGTGCAAAAGGCCGCCAGTGCAAATATCCAAATTCTGTTTGCTATGTCCGCCGTGACTTCACTGGCGTTGGAATTAGCAGAGAAAAGCAATATCACGCTTATCGGTTTTTGCCGCAATGGCAGGGCAACGCTTTACACCCACGGTTATCGACTGTTGGGACAGCACTGCGCTAGCTTAGCCAAAGCCATTTAAGCGTGAGGCCACTTAAGATTGGCGTTGTATATAACAACCTCAATCGCTGTGGCATAAAGGTTATAAGCGCATTGTGCTTATTTTTTTATAGTCTCGTTCATTAGGGTAATGACATGACATGGCAACAATTTAAACAAGAATACTTAGTTCGTTTTTGGGCTCCTATGCCAGCTGTGATCGCTGCGGGTATCCTTTCTACTTACTATTTTGGTCTGACTGGAACCTTCTGGGCCGTTACTGGGGAATTCACTCGTTGGGGCGGGCACTTGATGCAGCTTTTTGGCGCAGAGCCTGAAACCTGGGGATATTTCAAAGTGATAGGTCTGCAGGGGTCTCCTTTAGATCGTATCGACGGCATGATGATTATCGGTATGTTTGGTGGTTGTATTGCTGCTGCGCTCTGGGCCAATAACGTCAAACTGCGTATGCCACAGAGCCGTATCCGTATTGCTCAGGCGCTGATCGGCGGCATTATTGCTGGCTTTGGTGCCCGCTTGGCTATGGGCTGTAACTTAGCGGCCTTCTTCACGGGTATTCCGCAGTTCTCTTTGCATGCTTGGTTCTTTGCTCTGGCGACCGCTGCGGGCTCTTACTTTGGTGCAAGATTTACCTTACTGCCTATGTTCCGTATTCCGGTTAAGCTGAAGAAGGTAAATAAAGCGACTTCGATTAAGCAGGATGAAAATCAGGCTCGACGTCGTTTCCGCATCGGTATGTTAGTGTTTGTCGGCATCGTCGGTTGGGGCTTATTGACTATGTTCAATGCGCCTAAACTCGGCATAGCTATGCTTTGCGGAGTCGGATTTGGTCTGTTAATTGAACGGGCGCAAATCTGCTTTACCTCAGCGTTCCGCGATATGTGGATTACTGGCCGTACTCATATGGCGAAGGCCATTATCTTAGGTATGGCGGTCAGTGCGATAGGCATTTACAGCTATGTGCAACTGGGTGTGCCACCTAAAATTATGTGGGCTGGTCCTAATGCGGTGATCGGTGGCTTGCTGTTTGGTTTTGGTATTGTGCTGGCTGGTGGTTGTGAAACGGGCTGGATGTACCGTGCAGTTGAAGGCCAAGTGCATTTCTGGTGGGTCGGTTTAGGCAATGTGTTAGGTTCGACTTTACTGGCGTATTACTGGGATGACCTAGCTCAACCCTTAGCGACTAACTGGGACAAAGTGAATTTATTGACCAGCTTTGGTGATCGAGGCGGCTTATTGCTGACCTATGTGCTGCTGGGACTTTCCTTTGGCGCTATGTTGCTATGGGAAAAACGTTTCTTTGCTCGTAAGGCGAAGCGTGATGAACAATTGCTAGCGGAGGCGGCGTAATGAATCAATATGTTCCAGATTATCAACTCGATATGGTCGGTGAACCTTGCCCTTATCCTGCAGTGGCCACCCTTGAAGCTATGCCTAAGTTAAAGCCCGGTGAAATCCTCGAGGTGATCAGTGACTGTCCGCAGTCCATCAACAATATTCCCCTCGACGCTAAAAATCATGGTTATAAAGTGTTGGAAATTGAGCAGAATGGACCAACGATCCGTTATCTGATCCAGCGTTAGTGACTGATTTTCGCTAAGGCGTAAAACTGAAAAAGGCACAAACTTATGTTTGTGCCTTTTTACTATTTCCTTTGGAAATACAATTAACTTCCTCAGGAAAAGCTTCTTTCAGTTGATATCTAACCGAGTTAACGCAGGCTTAGCCTTGGCAATCTAGCGGCAGATATTCGTCGGGAATGTCGCTACTGCTACACACCCAAGTGATATTGCTTTGCTCGTCGACTTGTGGCGATAGATAGACTTCGTAGCCTTGATAATCACCGAGCGCTTCGCCTCCAACAAATCCGACTATGCCATCGGAATAGAGATTGAAGGTCGACAACTGCTCGTCGGTAAACCCGAGCACTTCTAACTCAGTTGGCCAAGCTTTATTACCTTGGTAGTAATGTGTTAGTACTTCCGTTATCGGAGCTAATGACTGATGCAACTGGTCAATATGTTCAATGGCGAGTGCGGCATCGGGGACTGTGGCAGGCCCTGTGTTCATTTGCGGCGCCATGATAACTGGATCGGTATAACTGCTGGCTGCACTCATCTTTTCTTGATATTGCTTGTATGCTGGCAACGCAACTGCGGCGGCAACACCAATAATCGCAGCAAAAATAATGAGTCCACCGCCTGCTGTGCCCATGCGTGGCATAAAGAGGCTAAATACAAATGCCCACGCACTGCGTGATGGCGGCGTGTATTCAGTTCCCTGCGCTTTGGCGTCTACTCTTGCCATACGCTTAGTCAGCCAAGGATAGCTGCCGTTAAGCTCGTGCAGTGACATCCAAAAACCACTCGATTCGCGAGCTTGGCGGATATATTGATCTACATTCATACGTTTCCATTGCTCTACGCCAGCGGCTAAAACGGCAACGGCATTGGTGGCAGAGCGTAAGCTGTTGCAGCAACGTAACCCGTGGAGATCACAGGTATATTCGCAGGCGCGAGAATAAGCCGCGCCCACTAAAGGCAACCAAGTGGCGAAGACTAAAAAGGGTGCTTTGCCAATATGATTGCGGCGAATATGGCCTAATTCGTGGCCGATATAGAAGTTAAGTGCATCTTTATCGGACTCAAGCGCATCCACAATCGATGAAAACAACACGATATAGTTACGGCCGAGGAAGCGGGTCGCCAGCGCGTTGAGCATGCCATCGGCGGCCAATAAGTAAGCCCGTGGTGGCTCTTTCATTTCTAAACGATCGCAGCATGCTAAATATTGTTTATGTAATTCAGGGAATTGCTCTGCATTGATTTCGACAGCTGTACCTTTTAGGTAGCTGATAAAAGCGGAGTGGCTGAAAAGATAAATAATGAAAAACATCAACACATAGAGCAGGGCCATGCCCAAAGTGCCTATGATCAATGCAGCCCAAACGATTCCAGAGATAATCGCTAACAGAGTGAACAGCGATTTTTCCTTCGAATAGACAATTTCTGTCATTTGAATCGGATTATCGTTCCCTGCGGTTGGGGTAATAACTTGTTCCATGTTGATCCTTTTCCTAGTGAAGTGACAAGCGGCGTGAAAATAGTCAATTTCGCTCGAAAATTCAACCACTATCACGCGTAATGCCAAAATTAGCCCTTTTGCGATTCGGTTAAATTAGCATTAAGCGCAACTGACGTAGGAAGCTTGCGTCAGGATCTTGTGGCTTTTTTGCCTGTTGGCAAATGCGCTGGCTGTTTTCCAAGGGCGGTTAAGGTGCCTTTATCGCAGCGCCCGCTTTAATGGCTGCTTGAGCGAGGCTGACAATTTGCTTCTCTGCGGTATTGGAAAGGCTTTCATGAACTTTGCCTAGCTCATTCATTTGTTGATCCAGCAAGTCCATCGATGCGCTCAGGCTGTCGATCTCCGCCTGTATCTTAGGATCTTCATTCTCGGTCGCAACATTGAGTAAAAGTTGCTGAGTTTGGCTGTTGATCGCGTTGCCTTTTTGCTGCAGCTGTTCACCTATTGCCTGCATTTTTTCTCCCTGTTGTTGCATAGGCATGATGGCGGTTTTGATTTGCGCCACTATGGCGGGATCTGTGATCACGTAAGGCGTTCCTGCGGTTTTCACCCACAGATAATCGGCATGATAAGGATTGCCTTGGCGTTCAAGTTGCTCCCAATCGTCACTGTGACCAGCGCCGATAGTCATTTCGCCATCTTGCTGAACATAAATCCATGAGAAATCTGGCTGACTTTGGCTGAGCACTGATTGGCTGATGACTGATATGCCTCCATCGGCACTGTTGCTCGTTGTTTGGCCCTTTGTTTGGGTCGCCCAAATGGCGGTTGGGATCAGAGCGAGAATAAACAGACCGCCCATCAGTTTAGAGTGCGTATTCATAGTGCTTCCTTGTATGGCTGTGTGGATCGGCGGGTTATGCCAGAGTTGCATTAGTCTGCCACAGCAGAATCTGTGCCATAAAAATTTAATCTTCATTATCAATGTAATAATTGTTTAAGTGTCCGTGCACTGTTGCCGAGAAGGCGTAAGAGTGTCCGCTAATGTGTCCGATCAGGTTGGTGGACACGAGCTGGTTATGTAGGGATAAGCCAAAGGCTTTTTCTCACTGAGTCGTTTTTACGCTCGCTCGTCAATGCTTGTTCAACCCAGTGGCAGTTGCACTAGGTATTAAGGTCGTAATGAAAGCTTTTGGGGGTATCAAGGCGAAGCAAAAGTGATTTGGGGCTACGAAGCGCCAGAAATGACCTGTAAACTAATGACCAAATAGTGTTAATTGAAGGTCGCCATGAAACAAGCTCTTGTGCATATCGCCTTGGTCGTAAGAGATTACGACGAGGCGATTGATTTTTATGTGAATAAATTAAAATTTGAACTGGTTGAAGACACTTATCAAGCCGATCAAGATAAGCGCTGGGTCGTCGTTGCCCCTCCGGGTTCTAAGGGCGCGTCTATTTTGTTAGCGCGGGCTTCTAAGCCAGAGCAGTTCGATTTTATTGGTAATCAGGCGGGTGGGCGGGTGTTCTTATTCTTGAATACCGATGATTTTTGGCGTGATTATCGCCGTATGGTCGCCGATGGGGTCGAGTTTGCGCGCGAGCCGCAAGAACAAGACTACGGCACAGTCGCCGTGTTTAAAGATCTCTACGGCAACTTATGGGATTTACTGCAATTGAATCCGAATCATGTCATGGCTAAGCGTATGAGTTAAGATTCAGTATTTCGTATGAATTACCGTGCAAGTTATTTAATGGGGTCAAATGCTGAGAATACTCTTTGTCTATGACCTCTGTTAAATTCATCGACAATTCTCAGTTATTGATTATTTTTAGTGGGGATTTACTGTAAATTTCAATTTATCCGTTGTGGAACGGATAGGTTTTATAATGGATTGTTCAATGCCATTATGTTTTTATTTAAAACTCAATGCCTATCGGATAAATTACTCTTTTGTTTTTATCATTACCCATTCACTTTTTACGTACTTTAGTATTTAACTCACATTTAAATTAATTAACGTCAGCTTTTGTTGACAGTTTTATTCTTCACTTATTTGCATAGGCGATTATTGTCACTTAGCTTATTTAATGTTCTTTAGCTATAAATCTATAGCTATAAAATTAGTCGTGAATATCATTACGTCTAAAGCAAGCTGGCGTTTAAAAATAATATTTAATCTGAGTAACTTACTAAAGGAATTTGATAAGTATGAATATTTTTAAAATACGTAGTGCGGCATTATGGATAGGCCGCGCGTTAAGTGTCTCTGCGATAATAGCGTTACCATCGATGGCATCTGACATGCCAACTAGTCAGTATCATATTGATTCAGATGAAATAAAAATGGTAGATATGCCTAGTGTGTTACTGCCATTTAATAATCTGATGTTTTTATATGGCGTAGATGCATCGCAGTTTGATTTAGCTGACTTTATTTACGTTAATGCCCCTGACTTAATTGATAAAGAAGAGGCGATTACGCATTGGGCTGGATATTATAGTATTAACCCCAAAGTCATACTGACTTTGATGGAAATGCAATCTCAGTTAATTTCGTCTCCGACAGAGGAAGCGCTTAACCGACCTTTGGGAGCCTTATCGGATAAGCAGGGCTTCGAGGAACAACTTCAAGATGTATTGGCTCAGCTATCACAACGTTTTTATGCCTATGAAGAGTCTCAATTAAAGGGCCTATACCCGCCAAGTACCGACGCAGTTAATGCATCGAGTTTCGCATTATTGGCTTTGTTAAACGGTCGTAGGATAGAGCAGCATGCCGTTATGTCGGGTGAGCACGCTTTGGGATTGGACCCATTTATTGAGCAGTTTAGATTATTATTTGGCAATACTGACCGTGAGTTGTTAATGAGTTCCGCTGCTCAAAATCCGCCAGTAGCTGATTCGACTCAGTCGATGCAACAAGTCGTCCCATTGGCGAATATCACCGCGAGCAGTCTGCCACCCAGTAACATGCTGCAAATGCCTTGGCGACAGGGCTATTCATGGCAATCCAATGGTGCCCATTCGCATACTGGGTCTGGCTATCCGCTATCATCAATCGATGTCTCCTACGATTGGCCGCAATGGGGCAGTCCGACGTATTCGGTTGCTTCCGCACATGGCGGGACTGTCAATGTGTTGTCTCGCTGCCAAGTACGGGTGACAAATGCTAATGGTTGGGCGACTAACTATTATCATATGGATCAAATTACAGTGCGTAATGGTCAATATGTAAACCAAAATACCGTGATGGGCATTTATGCAAATAATAAAAATGCAGCCTTGTGTGAAGGTGGGAGTTCAACTGGGCCCCATTTGCATTTTTCTTTATTAAAGGATGGCCGCCATGTGTCGTTGCAGGATGTACATTTGGGGCAATATAGAGTCAACATTGGTAGTTACAACTATGACAGTAACTGTAGTCGTTTCAATCTGTTTGATGTAAGTAACAATCGTACAATGTGCGCTTGGGCGCCGCTGTATAATGCGGGAAGTCTCTAATCAATGATAGAAAGCCCCTCAATCGAGGGGCTGATATTATGCGGGGACACCGTTGATCGATAAGCTAGCTAGACCCTCAAATTATTTGGATATCCCCCCAGTTTTAATTACAACTAACGTGAGTTAATTTCGGTGATCTTGAGGTTGATTAACTGCTTCTGCCATTGAGCTTTATCTATGCCTTCGACCCAAATCACGCTGCTTTTGCGCTGCTCGCCCTTGCGCAGATAGGTTTCAGGCATGCGGAAAATGGCTTCCCATACTTCGAGTTTTTCGGTTTTGAGCAAAGTGCCATTATCGGCGAAGAAGCTGGCTTCCACTTCGACTAAGGTCACGTGTTCATTGCTGGTACTGGCAAGATCGAAACTGAGTCCAAGTTTATCGCCTTTCCATTGACCTTCGGCAAAGCTGACTTTGATGCCGTCTTTGGCGGTCGAGCCTAATAATTCAGGCTGGGCAATCGCAGTGGCAGTCAAGGTGGTAATAGGCGCAGCCACAGTTTGAGTGGCGAGAGCAACACTTGGGACGCTGGCAATATTGCTTGAGGTGCTCACTGCCGTCGCTGCTAAGGCATTGGGCGCAGCTTTGGTTTCTGTGATCACATATTCCCAGGTAAAGTCGTCTTTGAGTCTGACTTGGGCGCCATTTTCTAGGGTGATTTGAGCTACGTCGGCGGCCATAACCGATGATGTTAGCAATAACAATGAGCTAAGTGCGCTAAGGCGTAATGAAGTTTGCATTAATTTTCTGGCTCCGATATCCGTCTGAGTCAATATTCTGCCCTAACATAAACAATTTGCCGCATATTAGTCACTGTCTAAGTCGTGTTTTGACGAATAAAGTGGATTTAGCTGGAAGATACTGACTCGAATACAGATTGAGTTCACTGAGTGTGGCACTATATTGATAGCGCGGTGACAGGACACAGTCAGATAGCGGCAATGATCAATGAATTAAGCGTGAGGAGATTAATATGCAGATTAAACATGGAATTTATGGCGTCGTTATTAGCTTGGCATTGAGCGCGACAGCATGGGCCGATGAAACCCCTAAAGTGGGCTGCGCGGCGAAGTTAGAAGCCATCAGTGCCGAACTTGCCCAAGCGAAAGCGGCGGGCAATAAGCATAAAGTTGACGGGCTCGAAAAGGCCTATTACGAAGTCTCAACCCATTGTGATGACGACAGCTTATATGCCGAGCGCGTTGCCAAAGTTTCGGCCTTAGAAGAAAAACTGACTGAGCGCCAAAACGAGTTGGCTAAAGCCATAGAAGAAGGTCGTTCTATGGATAAAATCAATAAGAAACGCAATAAGGTTGCCGAAGCGGAATTGGAGCTTGCTAAGGCGCGAGCCGAGCTAACCCAATAAATCGCTCAAGCCCAGTCGCTAGGAGCTTAGCCCGCGTAACCTATGCTCAAAACTGTGGATTCTGTACTGGAGTTATAGCCCGCGCTCAGGATGAAATGTTCTGTAATGCGGTATCTTAGCCCTGCTTCTGCGCCCCAACGGGTGGTTTTATCTTCTTCCCATGTGGGTTTGCCATCGACAATTTTGGGTGAAATGTTATTCGTGTAAGACACAGTGCTGATATAGCCGCTGCCGCCCGCATAAAAGCTTAAGTCGGCAGTGAGGCTGTAGCTTAACCCTAAGCGAAAGAGGCTTTCTTGGCGATATGACAGCGCGGGTTCTGGCACTATTACATCGGTTTCTCGGCTGCGGGCATAGCCTAGGTAATAGCCCCATTGCTGGTAATTATTATCGAAATGATAGGGTGCTAATGTAATGCCGTAGAGATTGTCTGCGGCGGGAACATAATCCAGCATGAGGGCGATATAAGAAGGATTGGCGGTTTTCTCTGATTTATCTGACATCACCAATGGCTTCGAAGTGCTATATTCGGCAGCTTGAAGTGGTTGGCTTAGGCTCAATAGTCCAAAGCTAAGACAGGCTAGCGTAGATGAATAACGACTCATGGGATGATTTCCTTGGGAACAGGTTGAAGATTGTTCATTTTCCTTTGTGCTCGGTCAATTCAAAATGCTAAAATCTCTTTTAAAATAAGTGTTTGTAAATTTATTGTGTTTGGATATCAGTATTTTCTAGGGTGACATTAACCGAGGTCAACTCGGCGGTTACCTTTGTATGGGTTTGTTGCGCTAGCGCCTACGTTGGAGTGGAATTGTGGATCAGGAAATAAGGCTCGAAATTTCGGCATGGCTAGCGGGCTTTGGGATTGATAGCCAACCCTCGGACGGCATATCAACCAGCATCATGATCATTGCCTGCTTACTGCTCGCGGGCATTGCTTATTTCATTGTTCGACGCGTGGTCATACGTGCGGTCAACATGGTGATCCTGCGCTCCAAAGTTACCTGGGACGACGTGTTCATGCGTTACAAGGTGCTCGAAAAGCTGGCCATGCTAGTGCCTGCAATCGTGCTCAATCTATTAGTGCCTATCGCCTTAACCGAACATCAAATCTTAAGTAATTTAGTCGATCGGCTGCTGAGTATTTGGCTGGTGGCGCTGATGATCCGCGCTATTTATGCGGGTTTAGATGCGGTCGATGAAATTTCAGATGTGAATCTGGTGAGCCGGCGTTTACCCGTTAAAAGCTTTGTGCAGTTAACTAAGCTGTTTTTATTCTTTGTCGGTATTATCGTTTCTATCTCCATCTTGGCCGATCAGTCGCCTGTGTACTTCCTCAGCGGCTTAGGTGTGGCGACGGGTTTTGTAATGTTAGTGTTCCGCGACACTATCTTAGGTTTCGTGGCGGGCATTCAGTTAGCGGCTAACCGTATGGTGAGCAAGGGCGACTGGATCCAGATGGACAAATACGGCGCCGACGGTGCGGTAGAAGAAGTCTCGCTGACCACGGTCAAAGTGCGCAACTGGGACAAAACCATCACTATGATCCCAGCCTATGCCTTAGTGTCGGATGCGTTTCGCAACTGGCGGGGTATGTCTGAGTCGGGTGGTCGTAGGATCAAACGCGCCATCAATATCGATATCAACAGCATTAAGTTTTTGAGCGAGGAAGAGCGCGAGCGTCTGAGTAAGATCAATTGCTTAAAAGAATATTTCCCCGCCAAAATCAACGAAATCCGTGAGTCGAACGCCAGAGTGTCTGACCTCGACATGAAAGTGAACGGTCGCCATTTGACCAACGTCGGTACCTTCCGTGCTTACCTGCAGGAATACCTACAGCGTCACGATAAAATCCATAAGGAAATGACCTTAATGGTGCGCCAATTAGCGCCGACCACTGAGGGATTGCCGATCGAGGTTTATATCTTCACCAACGATACTCGCTGGGCATTTTATGAAGCGATACAAGCGGATATCTTCGACCATATTTTTGCGATATTGCCTGAGTTTGGTCTGCAGGCATTCCAAGCGCCAACGGGCAACGATATTCGTAGCTTAAAGTCGGTTAAGGTTGACTAGTGTTAATGACTGTCGACGATTATTGATTTAATTTCGAGAGATAAGAATCGCGGCTAAGGTAAGAAAGACACCGCCGCTGGTTCTGTCAAACCAATGCAGCTTGTTGCTCGCCTTTAGGCTGGGCGCAAGCACATTGGCCATGCTGGCGTAAATCATCACAAAGCTAAAATCCACCACGGCCCAAGTGGCTGCTAGTATCATAAGTTGCGGTAATTGCGGCGCGGCAAGATCGATAAATTGCGGAAACAGCGCGGCAAAAAACAGTAAATCCTTGGGATTACTGATCCCCACCAGAAACGCCTGCTGATAAAGTTGCCTTGGCGTGCCTTTGCCCTTTAATTGGCGAACCTCAATGGTTTGACCTTGGTTTTTGGTCAACAGCAGCTTGATCCCTAAAAATACTAAATAGGCCGCACCGCACCATTTTAGCAGGGTAAAACCGTATTCTGAGGCGCTGATAATGGCTCCTAATCCCGCTGCTGACGCCATCATCAAGACTAAAGCGGCACTCACACTGCCAAGGCCGGTGGCCATGCTGCGCATCTTGCCGAAATGGATCCCGTGGGACATAGACAACATCGCGATGGGGCCTGGTGAGATCCCAATCAATACAATGGCGAAGAGATAGAGTAACCAAGTTTCGGGTTGCATGTGTGCCGCTCTAAATAGGGGAAATATTAATGCTTCGCACTCGCCACAAAATCAGGGATCACCTTAGGATGACGACCTTTAATGGTGCGATAAAAGCTTAAAATCTCGTGCATGTCGGTCGCGATATCACCACTGGGTTGCAGTGGCGTACGGATAACGACAGTGCGGCGGCTAAAGTCTAAGCCAGCGGGAGTGATAGGCACGTGAGCCTTGCAGGCAATATGGTAGAAGCCGCACTTCCAGCGTGTTACTGGGCTGCGAGTGCCTTCGGGCGCCAACGCTAGCTTATAATCGGCTTTCGACTCAAACAGCTGTACGGCAGCATCGACTAAGTTATTGTTTTTGCGCCTATCCACTGGGCTGCCGCCAATCGCGCGGAAGAACCAGCCCCAAGGCGGGATAAAGAGTTGGTGTTTACCGAGAAAGTGAATTCGAGTGCCAAGCGCCCCACGAGCTAAGATACCCACTATGAAGTCCCAGTTACTGGTATGCGGCGCGACTATGATGATGTATTTAGCGCAGTCGGGCAGTTGGCCTTCTATCTGCCAGCCTGAAAGCTTAAGTAGCCAACGGCAAAGTGGTGTAAACATAGTTCGGTGCCCAGAGTCGAAAAATTAATAATATCATCAGCTTTTTTAGATTTTAAATTGGCTTAAGCAAGATAGTCTGTGCTGAATTCGCGATATACCCAAACAACCTCAAGATGCAGGATTCAGCGGCTGATGTTCATAGTAAGGTAACGCATTTTAGACAAGACTATTCGCGGATCTAAATAGCCAACACGGCATAAAATGCGTTGCCACATTATTAACATCAGCCGCCGGGACGGAGCGCCTAGGGCACCCCACTTCCGTGTTGCATCAATTCAAAAGGTGGTCGACATTCTTTCATTGAAGCGCCTTGAATTGGTGTACCCTAGACGCTCTGAAACTCGTATCTTGAGGTAGCTTGGGTATAATACAGTTTAACCTGATTGTGGGGGAACAATACTATGTTGAAAAATGGACTATTAAACAAGGTTAGCTGGCAGCGTGTTTTTGCGGCACTTTTACTCTTAGTGACTTGCCATGTGAGTGCGGTGCCGACGGATGAAATTACGCAGATGCTTAAAGGCCAAGAAGACGCCTGGAATCGCGGCGATCTCGATGCTTATATGCAAGGCTACTGGAAGAGCGAGCAATTGCGCTTTGTCTCTAACGGTAAGTTCCGTTTCGGTTGGGAGGATACACTTGCCGCCTATAAGAAAAATTATCCCAATAAAGAAGCGCTTGGTGAGCTGAAGTTCACGATCAAAGAAATCAAAATGCTCAGTAATTACGCTGCTATGGTCGTTGGGCGCTGGGATTTGCGCCGGATAAAAGATGCTCCAACGGGCGTGTTTACCCTGTTGATTGAGAAAATTGACGATCGCTGGGTGATCACTATGGATCACAGTTCGGACTAAGCTACTGCTTTAATTGAACAACAGCGCAGACTAAAGTGCGCCGTTTCAATACAAGGCTGCACAGTTGTTCAGTTTAGATTTGCGTTAATAAACAGTCTGGCTTAGCGGGTGGCTCGGCGGGCAGGGTTAAATGGAAATCCTGCTGTCCGAGCTGTCTACCTTTGCCGTCGTATCTCACTTCGGTGAAATGCATGCCGCCCTCAGCATCTTCAAGCAGAATGCTGGTGGAGCGCGTGCCATAGTCGGGGTGACGAATATAAATCGCGGCTAAGCGCCGTTCCCACTCGATCCCCACTCCCGTGTTAGGCAATTCATTATCTTGTGGTTGTGAATCGTCTTTCATCAGCTGTAACAGCGCTTGCACTTCTAGGTTGTCGGACTGATTGATCACGGCTTCTAGCGCTTGCTGTCCCTTCGCCATTTTCGGCCAAATATCATCGAGCGCCCCATTGCTAATGGCATGAAACCCATCGGCGAGTTTAACTGTGTCTTTATTGATGCTGTTAAAACAATATAAGTCAGTACCTTGGCCGAAGACGAGATTGAATGGCTGATAATTGTCACTGTGCTCAATGAGCCAATTTGGGCAAATGAGCGAGCCTGAACTTAGGGTCATAGTGATGAGTTCGCCACGGCTACGCATGGCTTCTGGGTTCTTTTGCGGTACGCGCAGATTCGTCACAGCGGCGACTTGTCCCTGTTTATTCACCCCAAACCAAGTGCCGCCCGCCTGCAGATCTTTACCTGCAAGTATATTTTCTTCTGGTGGCCAAAAGTGCGCTGGCGCGGTCGGTCTATGGTGAAACTCATCGCGGTTGGCACAGATGATTAAGGGATACTTAGGATGGGCATTAATGGCGACAAAGAGTATGCACATAGCAGGCTAAATTAATCCAAAGGTAGATTAACTTAGCCTGTCTGCTCATAAATGAACAGTGTTAGTGGTGCGAGTGCTTATCCGCTTTTACTTTATCGTGTGTATGTTCATCGGAATGATCATGGGCACTAGGCGTTTCAGCAGTGCTCTGCACAGATGCGTGCGAAGCGCTAGGTTCATGGCTATGCGCATGTTCGTGGGAATGGCCATGCGCATGAGCTGCTGGTTTGCTCAGCATTAAGCGGCGTAGAAATTTACGTGGGCCTAAGCGCAGTAAGCTGGCGGCAAATAATCCCGACAGGATCAGTAGCGCGACTAAGTTCACCACTTCTGGCAAAGTGAATAGGGAGAACCACAGTGGCAAACGTAGTGCTGCGACTAAACTCAGCGCAATAATACTCAGTAATATTGCCCTTTGCGGCCATGTCATTAACTTAAGCTGCGCTATGTTAAGCACAGGTGCGGCAATCAGCGGCATCATAATTGCGATAGGGCTCCAGCCACTATAGGCCAGTGCAAGAGCCAGTACCGCAGCGCCTAAGTTGCAGAAACGCATAGGTAAAAACACGAGCAACAGCACTATAACCTGCAGCAGCGGATTGCTTAATGGCACTGAAGGATGGCCGATTAAATTCACTAGTACTAGGCTGAGTAAAATCCACGGTGCGCTGCGATCGACTAAATGTGCAAAGCCGAAACGTAGGGAATTACTGGGTAATTTAGTATGCGGATCGGTAATAGTAACGTTAGCGTGGCTTAAATAAGCGCTAAGAATAAAAACCACAAGTAACTGGAATAACGCTAGCCAAGGACCGAGTAACAGGGCGGTGATGACGAGAGCTTCGGGCCCCGCTAAGCGTTGGAACCAGCGACGGGCTAAGCTGCTATCCTGCGGTGTCAGACCTAATTTAAAGCGCAGCGCCGCCGCACCATAGCTAAGCAGTAATATGGGCGCGAGTGTCAGTAGCCAAGTCATTAATTGTTCTGTGCTGTGATCATGGTGGGCATGTTCGTGGCCGCCAGAATCCATCAAGAGCAGCATAACGAGCAAGCCTATGCCGAGCAAACTGCCGATACCCGCTTGGTACTCGTATTTGCCTTGCTTGTCAGTATCGTGCTGACCGTGGGGTTGATGCAGCACCACATGCAAAATAGAACCGGTAACAAAGGCTTGTAAATAAACGGTATTTTCTAAACTGAGCTGAGTGATTAATTGCTCGCCTGCAAAGTAACCTACACCTGTAAGCAGCATCATAGCGACCAGCACTAAGCTAGCCCAGCGGGTGCCGACTTGAGGTTTGAGTAACCACCAAATGGCGAGGCCGACGGGGAGGCGATGCATAATGACCCCGAGGGCAAGTAAGATCGAACTGCCGTCTTGCTGCGCCAATACCATAGCGCCACCGTCGGTGATGGTGTGCAGTAGCAAGCCGCCAATCCCTAGGGACAAGGTGAGATTATGGGTGATTTCTGAATAACGGTGGAAAAGGCGTTCGCTGGCGGTCGGTCCCCAGATGCCTAGGAATACAAAGACTACGGCTAACAAACCGCCATGCTGCAGTAGCTCTGGCAAGATGTGGATCAGCACTAATCCGCCTAATGAGACGAATATAAAGCCATCGAGCCCCTTCTGTAATCCGCTGCCCGATGAAAAGTAGCGATAAAACAGTGGCCCAATTAAGAGTGCGATACAGCTAGCAAGAAGATAGAGCATGGATTCCACGGAAAATTTGCTGAAAAAACGCCATAGTATACCAGCTGTAAGGCAAAGTGAGCAGTGACTTGCTGGCAATTTACCAAACTGACATTTTGCGCTGGGGTTTTCGGGGGCGAATTTTATTCACTTTGGCCATTTTGCGGAGAAATTTTCAGATCAACATTGAGAAAAGGTTATACAATATGGGCTTATGTTGGCTTGGGTGTTGATACGTTAAATGGATATATTTTCTGCTGCGGTAATGTTGTTTTTGATCATGGACCCCCTGGGGAATTTGCCGATTTTTGCGTCGATTCTACGGCATATCGATCCCAAGAAACGTCGTAAGGTATTGATCCGCGAGTTACTCTTCGCCTTAGTGATCATGCTGTCTTTCCTTTATGCGGGTGAGGCTATCTTAAGTTTCTTAAATCTTCGCTCTGAATCTGTGAGTATCGCGGGCGGGATTATTCTGTTTCTTATCGCGATTAAAATGATTTTCCCCCAACCCGGTGGTGTCGTTGGATTAGCCGCGGGAGAAGAGCCATTTATCGTGCCTATGGCCATTCCCTTGATGGCAGGTCCATCGATTCTTGCCGCTTTGATTCTACTGGCGCATACCGATAGCTCACGCATGGGCGATTGGACCATAGCATTAGTGTCTGCTTGGGGGGCAAGCGCAGTGATCTTAATGTTTTATAAACTCTTCACCCGTGTGCTGGGTGAAAAAGGCCTCACTGCGGTTGAGCGTTTGATGGGCATGGTATTGGTCATGATTTCAGTACAAATGTTCCTCGACGGTATTTCAAATTATCTAAAAACCGCCGGCTAAATTTATCTCGCTCGCTTAAAACGAAACCGCATTAACGCTGTTAATGCGGTTTTTTTATGGCTGGGATTTGGCTGGAATGCCCTCAGCACAGAGGTTTGCTGAATAAACGCTGACAAAATTGTAAATCTTTCTGGTGAAGTAATGTATCAAGTTGTTACTTCAGCGCAGTGCTGATAATGTCAAAAACTCCGTCTCTATCTTGAGATAGATAAACCCTGAGTAGATGACTCATAAAGGCAAATTTGTCTTAATACAAAGAGACACTAGTCTTAATAAATCGAATGGCGTAGACGGCGTTGGCTGTTACAGTAAGGATGTTAAAAATGCGAAGTGCAAAAGGCGTGACAGCGTTTGGACTGATGTTGGCATTGATTAGCGGCGCGAGTATTGCGGCTCCGAATCATACGCCTGCTGATGCGGGTGTGATTAATAAAGATCGAATTTTATATTGGTTGATTAAACGTGGCGAAGTGGCCGCCGATGCCAGTGATAGCGTAAAGCAGGAAGCGATAGAAGCGTATATTCATCGTGCCACTTTGACTCAACCTAAGGCGCCGCGCATCGAAGTTGAAGCTGAACATCAGCGTCTGCAAAGAGCTAAGTCATCGCAAATGATGCGCTCACCCGCACAGCGTTTACTGGTTGATGCGGATGTAAAAAAAACCGTTAAAGTACTCTCTATATTAGTGGATTTTCCTGATCTAAAACATGATAACAATGACTTAAGTGCGGGCGATACGGCCATGTATTACCCAAGTTATCCTGCGTCCCACTACAAGGCATTACTCTTTTCGACGACTGGCTTTAATGGTCCACAGGGGCAGACGCTAGATTCGGCTTATCAATATTATCAAGCGGTTTCAGGGCAAACTTTCTCCTTCACTGGGGACGTAAAGGGTTGGTATACCGCTAATCAAAATGCTGAATACTATGGTGCTAATGATCCAGATACTCGTAGTGATTCACAGGTCGAACAATTGGTAAAAGAAGCCGTATCTCAAGCCGTCGCGAATATGTCTCCTGCAGAGTTGGCTAGCTATGATGTTGAAGACCAAAATGATTTGAACAACAACGGTAATTACAACGAGCCCGATGGCATTATCGACCATGTGATGATTTTCCACTCTAGCGTAGGCGAAGAGGTCGGCGGCGGAAAATTAGGTGCGAGTGCAATTTGGTCGCATCGATTTTTTGTCGACCAAGCAACCAATGGCTATGCGCTTCCTGGTACGGATAAAAAAGTATTCGGTTATACCATTCAGCCTATCGATGCGGCCACGGGCGTGTGTACCCACGAGTTTGGCCATGATTTAGGTCTGCCAGATGAATACGATACCACTGAAAATGATAATAAAGACGGCTCGCCTGTAGGGTTATGGTCTTTGATGTCTGGTGGAAGTTGGGCTGGCGCTATCGCTGGTGCCCAGCCGAGTGGCTTTAGTCCCTATGCGCGCTCTTACCTACAGGAAAGATATAAAGGTAAGTGGTTGAATGAACGTGAAATCACCTTAGATAGTATTCCAAAATCTGGCATGGATGTGACCTTGAATGAGGCGGTTAATCATCAGGCGGTTAACCAGATCTCCATTCCACTTCCTCCAACGCCAATCCCCTTTAAAGCACCTTATCAGGGCAGTTATCAGTATTATTCTGGTCAAGGGGATATGCTGAATAACAGCATGAATTTCAATGTTACTTTGCCCGCAGTCACGACAGATAAACTGATCCTGAGTATGAAGGCCAGTTGGAGTATTGAACGTGACTATGACTACATGCAAGTGAAAGTGGATGGTGAGGCTATTGCGGGTAATCACACTAAGTTTAACAATGGGGTAAATAGCGCTCGTCATATTATTACTGGCGAGTCGTCTGCGATTGCTCAGGCGGAGGGCAATGATGCTTGGGTAACGTTAGAGTATGATTTATCTGCCTATTCAGGGAAAACGATTGCGGTCGAGATCAATTATGTCACCGATGACTATACCGGAGGGTCAGGTATCACTCTCGATAACATCAGCGTTAAACAAAATACCACTGAGTTCTATAGTGATAACGCCGAAGTTGCGGATAAAGTGACGTTCTATGGTTATAGTCGGATTAAGGACTCACGTTCTGGGCCAGCATCTCGCTATCTTATCCAACTGCGTAGCCATAACGGTGTCGATGCTGGCTTAAACGTGGCAAGTTTTGATCCTGGTGTATTAGTCTGGTTAGAAGATTTTGGTTACAGTGACAATAATGTCTCGGATCATGCGGGCCATGGCTTGATTGGCGTGATTGATGCTGACCAAAACCTGATTGGCACTCGCTCTACCGAGGTACAAATCCGCGATGCAGCCTTTAGCACAGTAAAACAAACCTTCTATGCAGGTGACAATAATCGCGATGCTGTCAGCCTGTTTGATGACAGTCTAGATTACAGTGCGCCGCTACAACCCCAGTCAGGTATGGTATTGCAGCAGTTAGGTTTGACGATGCAGGTACTATCGCAAGCCGGCAATAACAGCACAGCTGTGATTCGGTTAGCAAATGCAAATTCTGATGCTGTAGCGCCGTTAAAAGTCAGTTTTACTAATACGGTCAATCAATTAGTTGTAAGCTTCACCAGTAATATTAATGGTGGTATGGGGGCATTAACCTACGCTTGGGATTTTGGTGATGGCACCACAAGTACAGTGGCTTCGCCAACCCATACCTATGCGAAGGCGGGCACTTATACTGTGACGCTTACAGTAACTGATGCGCAAAATACTAAGGATATTAGCAGTTTGACAGTGACTGTTACTGCACCAGTTACGCCCCCTGTCACACCTCCTGTGACTCCGCCGGCGAATGAGAGTTCTGGCGGTGGTAGTCTAGGTTGGTTGAGCCTTGCTTTTCTTGGCTTATTGACTTGGCGTCGCCAGTTAAATATTCGCTAAGTTAATCGCGTGATAGTAGAAAAAAATGCCTCTAATTTAGAGGCATTTTTATTTGTCATCAGTCATTAAAGCAAGCTTTGGCTAAAGCTCGGATTCATAACTTACGGATAGCTTGTTCGGCCGCAGGCAGAAAGATTTCACTGACGATCATTTCGTGTTCACCGTGATGAAAATAGCGGCGGCGTCCCCAGAGTTCATGTTCGACACTCTGATCTAAACTTTCGGCTAAATGAGCGAGGCGGCTACAGGTCTCAAAACTGGCGACTTCAATTCTGCCAGGGATAAAATGATCTTGGCTAAACAGCAGTTCACCTAAGGGGCGGGTGCCCAGACCAAGGAAATCCGCTTGGCGCTCGGCCATTAACTTTTCGGGGATCAAAGTTCTGGCAAATACCCAAGGGATTGAGTCGAGGCAAAGTAACACTTCGCGGATCCATACTGAGCCTTGCTGGGGGTATTCGCCATCTAAGGGCGCATGCAGTCCTTCGCCAAGGACTTTGACTTCAAATTGAGTGCAGCAAGTTTTGAGTTTTTGCGTTAGGCTGCCAGTGGCAAGTAACCATTCTTTCAAGGGCGATTTGGGGAGTTTGTTAGCGCTTTCGGCACAAAACCACTGAATAGATTCACCATAGGGGAAGCTTAAGCTAGTCACATTCATTAAATACTCGTTACAATATAGGCAAACGTCGGCAGTCTAGCATGTCGCGACGCGAGCAGATAGATTGGGAAGTTTCTTCCATTACCATTATTGTTTTTAGGGAGCCGTAAGCCGCTATGAAAAAATTACTCTCAGTCTGTCTGATCCTGTTTACCACTGTTTTCAGTGTTTATGCGGCCGATGAAAAAGAAGCTGCACCTGCAGCGACGCCTACGGGTGAGTACGCCTACTATGGTTTTGAGCCCGAAATCGTCACTAACTACATTTCTAACCGCAAGAAATTAGGTTTTGTGAAGATCAGCGTCGAGTTAATGGTTAAGAGCCCAGATGATTTGGTCACAGTTGAGCGTCACGATCCGCTATTGCGCGCCGCGATTGTTGAAGTGTTAGGTAATCAATCAGAAGAAAAGATTAAGTCACTCACTGGCCGTGAAGAAATCCGTCGTGAGTGCTTCGATATGGTCAATAATCTGCTCACCAAAGAAGCGGGCAAGGCCTTGATTGTAAACTTACTCTTTACCTCTTATCTGTACGATTAATTCATTGTCTTATTCTATGGGCTGACTTATTTCGGCCCATTGCGTTACAAGAGCTGCTATGTCAAAACCTGCCGTGAAATCCGTTCCATCAGCGACTGCGAAAACCGCAACCCGTGCAGTTAACATCCGCCAAAAAGTTAAAGCACCCAAGCAGGCTAAACCTGAAGGTAAAGGCAGCAGCAAGCCGAGTAAAGACAGATCCAGAGTAGAAATCAAAAAAGCCCTGCATCCGCGTAACGCCCACTTGAATGGCTATGATTTTCCGGCGCTAATCAGTGCATTGCCTCAGCTGAAAACCTTTGTGCGGCCCACGCCCTATGGCGCGCTATCGATAGATTTTGCCGACCCCTTGGCAGTCAAAACCCTCAATGCGGCGCTACTCAAACATCACTATGGAATTGGTTCTTGGAATATTCCTGAAGGAGCGTTATGTCCTCCGAGCCCCGGTCGCGTCGATTATGTGCATTACGTGGCAGATCTGTTAGCCGAAGGCGATAAGTCATGTGCCATGGATAAGGCGAGGGTGCTGGATATTGGCACAGGCGCGAACGGCATTTATCCCATATTGGGCTGCCAAGTGTACGGCTGGCAATATGTTGCCTCGGATATCAATGCCCATTCACTCACCAATGTGCAGAGTATTATCGAGCAAAACCCAGTGCTGCAAGGGCGGATAAGCTTAAGATTACAGCCAGATGACAAGGCGGTATTCAAGGGAGTTATTCAAGCCGAAGAACGTTTTGAGTTAACCCTGTGTAATCCTCCGTTTCATGCCTCTATGGCCGAAGCGAGCGAAGGTACAAAGCGTAAGGTGAATAATCTACAGCTTAATCGGGGGAACTCAGTAAAGGCTGCACCTAAGCTGAATTTCGGCGGCCAAGCGGCAGAACTTTGGTGCCAAGGTGGAGAGCGACAGTTCTTGGCGACCATGATCCGTGAGAGTCAGATGTTTGCAGACCAATGCTTGTGGTTTACTAGCCTAGTATCGAAGCAAGAAAACCTGAAACCTTGTTATCAAGCCTTAGCACAGTTGAACGTCGATACCGTAAAGACGATTGAAATGCAGCAAGGCAATAAAATTACGCGGGTCTTAGCGTGGAGCTTTCAGTCGGCCGCTAAGCGCAAAATCTGGCGCGCTGAACACTTAGCCAATTAAGATTTTCAGTTTACTTAATAACAAAACAGGCGCCAATGGCGCCTGTTTTGATTAAAGGTAAAAATAACCACTGTTACTGCGGCTTTTCTTCCTGATGATCTCGGCGGAATAACGCCCACTCTTCCATGGCTTCACCGTTTGGCAAGGTACAGATGCCATGCTCACCTTCGGCGGTTTTCTCTATTGCCAAGCTACCACCGAGGGAGATGCAATACTCAGAGGCGGGATTAGCAATCTTAACTTGCGCAGCAGGCTTTTCAGCTTCGCCGCAACCCACGAGTGCCACAGTTGCCAGCAGTAAAGCTGCAGCAAGCGGTAATAGGATTTTCATAGACACTCCTTGGTGACTTATTTACGCCCTAGAATCCGCAGAATGCGTAGGAATAAGTTGATGATATCCATATACAAAGCGGCTGCGCTATCGATGGCATTATCTATGGTTTTCGGAATTTGATTCGCCCGTCCCCAGTCGTAACCTATATATCCGCAGAAAATTAGCACGACGATCCAATCTAAAATCCCGTGGTGGGTATTAAAGATAAACACTTCAATCAGTTCGACGACGATGACGAGCACCAAAGCAATCGTGAGTGCGCCGGAAATTTTTTGGAAAAAGGCGGGGAAGAGTGTGCCTAAACACATCATGGCAATGGTCACTAGGCCTGTGATTCGAATGGCTTCCGTCACTAACTCAGGGTCGTATTGACTGACTACCATATTGATAATTAAGCCGAAGGGGACGACTACAAAGTTGTAGCCAATAAAGCTGACGACGGGATTGCTCGATTTTTGAAACAAATAAATCCCGAAGAAACAGGAGGCAAAATAGCCGATAAAGAAAATCCAAGGATTCACGCTGGCAATCGCTTCTGGGTCGATATTGGTGACCATCCAATAGTTAACCGCAAAACCCCAAATCAGCGTGAGGCCGATAACGAGGTTGTACATACCTGCGCCAACGATGGGATCGTCTGTGGTCATGCGATCAAATACACTGTTTTCCGAATCCATATGTTTTCCTTGTGATTTCCTTATGTTAACTGGTCGTTCAGCCTCACCAGCGTCGGGCTAAGTTAAGGCAAGTAAAGCCGTTTTTCAAGCGAGAATATCTTAAGCCTGAGTACCACAGACACTGCAGTTGGCGTGTTTCGGTAGTTTCATCTCACGAAACTCCATCGTCATCGCATCGATCATCAAAATGCGGCCCGCTAAGGTTTTACCCATACCAGTAATGACCTTGATGGCTTCAACCGCCTGCAAGCAACCTATCATGCCGACCACAGGGGCTAGGATGCCCGACTCGACACAGCTGAGTTGTTGCTCGCCAAATAGGGCGCTAAAGCAATGATAACAAGGTGTTTTGCTGTGATAATCGAACACAGTGACCATGCCTTCCATGCGAATTGCCGCCGCGGACACTAAGGGCACTTTATGCTTAAAACAGCTGAGGTTGAGTTGTTCGCGCACACTGACATTATCGGTGCAGTCGAGCACTAGACTGTGATCGGCGACAAGGGCGTCGATCTCATGATCATCTAATACGGCATTGATAATATTGATCTTAATAAAGGGATTGAGCTGACTCAGGCTCTGTTTGGCCGATTCGACTTTTGGCTGGCCGACATTGGCATCTTGATGCAGCACTTGGCGCTGCAGGTTAGAGAGTTCAACGTGATCAAAATCGACCAAGGTCAGCTCGCCAATCCCTGCAACTGTGAGGTATTGGCTGGCGGCGCAGCCTAATCCGCCTGCACCTATCATTAACACTTTCGCTTGTTTTAGGTGTTCTTGGCCGTCTATATCCATGGCTTTGATGGAGATCTGACGGCTGTATCTTAAGAGTTCGCTGTCGCTGAGAATATCGTCAGGCACATTCATTGAGATTTTCCTAGCAGAGCACGCTGTTAAAGGGCTCGACCGTCACTTGGGTGCCAGCGGGTGTATCCCCTTGGAATTGTTCCAATAAAACGAAACAGTTCGCTAGGCTCATTGAAGTCAACATGCCAGAACCTTGGCTACCAGTAATGGCTACCTCGAGTTTGCCCTGTGCATTACGGCTTAAAATGCCCCGTTGATATTCGACGCGGCCCGGTTGTTTACGTACCGGCGTGGTGAGAGTGGCGTCTAACATCAAAGGTTCTACTGGGGTTAAACCTTGCATCTTGTTCAGTATTGGCCAAACGAGTTTGTAAAACGTCACCATAGAAGACACTGGATTCCCCGGTAAACCACAGAATACCGCCTTGCCAATTTTTCCCATGGCGAAGGGCTTGCCTGGTTTGATGGCGAGTTTCCAGAAGGTGATTTTGCCTTCTTCATCGAGAATTTGTTTCGTGAAATCCGCTTCGCCGACCGACACGCCGCCCGAAGTTAGCACCATATCTGCTTGGCTGGCGGCTTGGCGAAATGCCTGACGTATGGCTTCAGGATCATCGGCTATTACGCCTAAATCGAGCCATTCAACATTAGCGCGGCTGAGTAAACCTTGAATCGAGTAACGGTTTGAATCGTAAATTTGCCCTGGCGCGAGTTCGCTGCCAACAGGACGCAGTTCGTCACCCGTGGAGAAAAACGCCACCTTAAGTTGACGATAGACTCGCACTTGGCTGATACCAATAGTGGCTAATACGCCGAGCTCGGCGGCGCCAATTTGAATACCAGCAGTAAGTACTTTAGTGCCTTGGGTCAGCTCTTCGCCACGACAACGCACATTGGCACCTTGCGCCTTAGGATGGCGAATATGAATAATCTCACCTTCAACTTTGGCTTCTTCCTGCATTTGTACTGTGTCATAACCCGCAGGCACGGGCGCGCCCGTCATGATCCGTATGCAAGTATTAGGTTTGGCTTCACCTTCAAAACCATGGCCGGCGAACGAAGTGCCGATAAGGCGCAATGAGGTGTGATTAGTTTGCGTATTCAAGTCGACAAAACGGAAGGCGTAACCGTCCATGGAGGAGTTGTCGAAGGGGGGCAGGTCGATGCAGGAAGCGAGATCTTCTGCAAGGACGCGGCCAAGGGCATGGGGAAGCAATACGACTTCGGTGTCTGACACTGGGCTAACTTGTTCGAGCAAAAGGGGAATAGCTTGATCTGGATGCATTAAGCTAGGTTGCGAACAAGGATCGGCTTTTACGGACATGAGGGTCTGCCTTATATGCAATGGGTCGTGATGACGCTGAATGAATTTCCACCTGACTATGATTGGCTATTATGCCACGGTGATCGGCGATGGCTATGATTTGCATGTGAGTTTCTGTGATAGGCCAGTCAGTTTTTCCTGCCACTTTGGATGATAACCTAGCAAGAAGTAACGCAATTTGGGCTGCTAAGTCGAAGGCTGAACGCGAGTCGCTGGACAAATGAAAATCATTTTTATCAATGAATCATTAACTTAGCTAAAAATCTAAAGGTAAATTTTGTTGCTTTTGTCGACCCCCTTGATGACAATGTGCCCCATGATTCAGTTCGAATGCAAAAGAGGATTTACTATGCTGTCAGCCACTATGATCGAAAAGTTGAATGAACAAATTAATATGGAGTTCTTCTCCTCAAATTTATACCTGCAAATGAGTGCATGGTGTGAAGATCAGGGATTTGAAGGTGCAGCTAAGTTTATGCGTGAGCATGCGGACGAAGAAATGGGCCATATGCGTCGTCTGTTCACTTATGTGAGTGAAACCGGTGGCTTACCTTTGTTAGGGGCGATCGAAGCACCGCAGTCACAGTTTAGTTCTTTACTGGCTCTGTTCGAACTTACCTACGAGCATGAGCAGTTGATCACCAGTCAGATCAATGCCTTGGCCCATGCTGCCTTTTCGAACCAAGACTACTCAACCTTCAACTTCCTGCAATGGTATGTGGCCGAGCAGCACGAAGAGGAAAAGCTGTTCAAGTCGATTGTCGATAAGATACGTTTAGTGGGTGAAGATGGTAAGGCACTGTTCTTTATCGATAAAGATTTAGCTAAGTTAGCCTCTAAGGGCGGCGAAAGCATAATGAACGGTCAAGGCCAACCACAGGCTTAAGCTGCTTTTAATAACAAAAAGGGGCAAAGCCCCTTTTTGTTTGGTTTACGCTTAGAATTGATAACGTAAATTGAGCTGATAACTGAGGAAGTCATTCGGCTCAATATCCACATATTGATACCCCAAGCCAACTGACCAAGCGTCGCTCACTTGATAGCTAAACCGCACACCGGCATACCAATCAGTGCCATCGAGTTCTGTGGTTAAACGGTTATTGCCCATAGTGCTACTGATATCCGCTTGCCACCGAAACAATCCGATAGGCACTTCAAAGCGCCAAGCATCATGTTGCAGTAAGGTAAAACGCAATCCCAGCATCACGCCATCGGCCAATACGGGAGTCACGGCTTTTACCTGCTCATGGTATTGCGCCGGAGTCAGACTCGCGCCTTCAATCCGCGCACTCCCATTACCAAAGTCAGCATAGCCTAATTCGATTGCCACCATGGGAGTCACTTGATAACCAACACTGAGGCCAAATGCGGTATCTTTGGTCACGATGCCCGCGGCTGCGTTTGGCTGTAAATCTCGTCTGCTGCTATCAACCTGAGCTTCCCCGATAAAGCCCTCGATGTACCAATCATCCCAGTCCGCCGCATTGGCTTGACTGACGGTACCGGCGAGCAACACTGCACCCAAGACCACTTTATGTAATTTACGGCGACGGATTAAACCCGTCGTAATGAGCAATCCTAATACCCACAAGGACAGACTGCCGCCACCCGATTTGTTATCAATCACCACCTCTTGATAGGCCTTAACGGTAATGAGCACTTGCCCGGTTGCCTCACCGCCTAGCCCATCGCTAATCTGATAACTCACAGTATCGACGCCATCGAATCCCGCTTTAGGGATATAACGCAGCTTGTTAGACTCCACTGACACAGCCCCTTGCTGCGCGGTAGCGCTAACTAAGGTTAAAACATTTCCGTCTGGGTCGCTGTCGTTAATCAGTACATCGAGTAGCAAGCTCGTTCTATCGTCGGTTGCGGCGCTGTCGTTGACTGTCGTGGGTGCGGTATTGCCACTCACTATCACAGTCAACTCACTACTTGCAGTACCACCTTTACCATCAGTAATGCTATACACCAGCACATCCGTACCGATGAAATCGGTTGCTGGCGTGTAACTCAGCTGCTGATTAGCCAAGATGACGGCGGTGCCGAACTCACTGGTCACTTGCGTGACGGTCAGCGTATCACCATCGCTATCGGTATCATTGGCAAGTACATCGACATCGATACTTTGGTTCCAGAATAAAGCGGCTGTATCTGGGTTCGCCACAGGCAAACTATTCCCATTGAGCATGACTGACACACCACCTGGATCGACAATTGCGCGGTTAGCGACGCCATCGTCATCGTTTGGACCGCCATCCTCTAGGGTTAACTGCACACACCAATGACCTTCAGTCAATCCCGCCGTCCAACGACTGTCTCCCGGTGGCGGACAGAAACCTCGCTCGCCTTCACTACTGGCGACACTGTTGCGCTCATTCAAGACAAAATCTTTCCAACCGTTTTGTGCCTGATACTTACGATAAACCGCATTCGCTGGAATAGGTGCACGTTGTGGCATCACCAGACTGTAACTCTGCCCTTGTTGTGGCAATCCCGTCGCAACGAAGTCAAAAATACCGCCAACATTGGCCGCGATACTGTCTTCAGGCACCAAAGTAGGTAACAGTTGCATGCCTGTTTGTGCTTGCGTTAGTGCAATATTACCTAAACGTAAGCAGCCACCAGCTTGACCCTCAGCCAAGAAAATCTGAGATTGTAATTCCCCTTCAGGCATCACGTTGCAGTCGTTAATTGCATCCAAGTAATCAGGAATACCGTCTCTATCGGTATCGGTAAAGCCTTCAATATCATCGGGAATTAAATCACCATCAGCATCTGCGCCTGTCAGTACCGGCAAAGTACGACGCACCACAATAGAAACACCTTCTGTCGTTGAGAGTGCCGGTAAGCCATTGTCTGTCACCGTCAGACTCACCGGATAAATGCCCGGTAGAACCGTTGCTGGGGAGAAGAACATCCCCGCATCATCGGATTGTAAGTTCAACGAACCACTTGCCCATGTTGAGGTTAAGCTGTCTTGCTTATTGGCATCACTGATATCAGCATTAATACGAACATCACCGCCATTTTGCGCCACGATAAATTGGTGCGCTCCCGCTTGCGTCACATCCAACGTCACCTTAGGCGCAATATTCGCTTCAGTGATGAGCACCTGAGTTTGCTGCTTACTGCCCAAGTTCAAGCTAGGATCTAGACTAATCAGCACCTCCTCATCCCCTTCGACCTCACCATCTTCAAAGGTGCTAAAGCGGATTTGAGCCTGCTGACCAGAGGTGATCTCAACCACGCCATCGACTAAGTCATGATCACTACTATTTGCAGAGCCCGACACGGTATAAAGCACCGAAAGTGGATATACGGGTGCGGCGCCATTAAGGTGTACACTCACCACTACCTCATTACCCTCACTCACAAGTTGATCTTTACTCAACGAAACCAACGGATGGACTGTCACTTTCTGAGCCTTAATCGCTTTATTACCATCACTGTCTACAGCTTGCCAGTAAGCTAAGTAGCTCCCAGGTGCGAAGAATAGACTCTTATTCACCAGAGAAACTGGCAATGGATGACCATTACGATCGACCGCTTTAGCAAAGCCCAATTTCACTCGCGTAAATAGGCCCGTCGCATTGACATCGACATCGTCTGGCAACGTGATCACTGGCTGATTTTCCGACTCAGCGCCTTCAATCAGTACATTCACTTTAGCGCTTGCACGCCCTTTATTGCCATCACTGAGGGTATAGCGCAGTGCCACAGGCCCGACATATGCTTCAGGGGCTGTAAAGCTCAAGCCCTCACTGGTGATTTGCACACTGCCGATATCCGCTGCGGCACCATCAATCGTTAAGGTATCACCATCGACATCAACATCGTTCGCGAGCACCGCAAGTGCATACACATCATTGGCAGTACTCGTTAAGGTGTAGTCGTCATCAACCGCCTGCGGATCATCATTCACTGGCGTGACGTTAATCGTGACAGTTGCAGGCTCTGAACTCAGCTCGGCATCCTTAGCAATAAAGCTAAACACGTCTGTTCCATTGAAATCCTTCTCAGGGGTATACAACCAAACAGTGCCATGTTGCTCTAAGGTGCCAGACGCTGGCAGACTCACCACTTCATAGCTAAGAGGGTCGTTATCTGCATCCTCAGCTGCAAGGGTTATCATCACAGAACTATCTTCCTCTAACGTCACAGTCGAACTTGTTGCTACAGGTGCGTCATTGACATTAGTCACAGTGATAGTAAAGGACTGTTCAGCGGTTAAGCCATCCGTATCTGTCACCCGCAGTGTCACTTGGTGCGCGCCCAAATCGGCATTGCCTGGCGTGCCGCTTAACACGCCGGTAGCAGCATTAAAGCTTAACCAACTTGGTTTAGTCACTGCACTGAAGGTCAGTACATCGCCTTCATCGGTATCCTCGGCCATGAATGTGTAGCTGTACGCTGTATCTTGCGTTGCTGTGGTAACCGCCGTTGAACTAATGGTCGGCGCGTCGTTGGCGTTGGTAACTGTAATACTGAAGGACTGTTCTGCTGTTAAGCCGTCAGTGTCTGTCACTCGCAGTAACACGGCATGGCTACCCACATCGGCATTGCCTGGCGTGCCACTTAACACGCCAGTAGCAGCATTGAAGCTTAACCAACTCGGTTTAGTCACTGCGCTGAAGGTCAGTACATCACCAACATCAGTATCCGCAGCCACAACGGTGTAGCTGTACGCGGTATCTTGCGTTGCTACTGTGATGGCAGTCGAGCTGATAGTAGGCGCGTCGTTAACGTTCGTCACACTTAAATTAAATGCAGGTAAACTCGCAGACAAAGTACCATCAGAAACGCTGATAACAATACTGTTAGTTATACCCACATCTTGATTCGAGGGCGTACCTGACAGCGTGCCTGTTGTTGGGTTAAATGTTGCCCAAACTGGTTTATTAACGATGCTGAAAGTGAGCGTGTCACCATTTACATCCGAAGCCGTTGGCGTGAATTGATACAGCACACCTTGGTTAATGGTTAATGTGGGTGAACCATTAATCGTGGGGGCAGAATTGGACGGTTGAGGTGTCACACTGTTTGATACCGCAGAAACAACACTTGTCCCTGCTGCATTAGTTGCTGTAACGGTAAAGGTGTAGGCTGTGCCATTCGTCAAGCCTGAAAACGTGATAGGCGAAGCAGTACCATTCACCGTTGCGCCCCCAGGACTCGCGATCACGGCATAGCTCGTAATTGCAGAACCGCCGGTAGAAATTGGAGCCGTAAACGAAACCAATGCTGAATTTTCACCTGCGACCGCAGTAACGGCAGTGGGCGCGCCGGGCAATAGCGAAGCTGTTAAAGTAAAATCATTACCCGTACCCGCAATATAACTTGCCAATAAGTTGGTGGAATTACCACCAGCGGTTAACAAACCACCCTCAGCCAACCCTGCGAAGTTACCAACAATCGCATCAGTACTATCTTTGGTGATAACACTATAGCTATCACCATTGGCGGCACCATAACTGTGGGTTACCACAATATTGGCACCCGTTACATCAAGTGAACCGACTACATTTAGCTGATCATATTGAGTACCTGCTGTTGTCCCAGCAATATCCAGTCGTAGATTACCACCAGTATTAATAACCAAACCATTGGTAAAATTCAGTATACCGTTGCCTGCATCTCCGGGTGATAAGTTTGCTCCACTCGCTACTGTGACGCTAGGCAGACTACCTGTACCCCCCAATGTGCCACCCGACGCGACCGAGACGCCTGAACTCGCACTAATAGACCCATTTACTATCAAGGAACCCGCTAAGATGCTAGTCGAACCGCTATAAGTATTGGTGCCGGTGAGCTTAAAGGTGCCAGTACCCGTTTTAGTTATGCCACTACCATTGCCCGATATAATCCCCGAAAAAGTGCTACTGCTATTGTCGCCGCCCAAGGTCAGGCGATAACCCAACACGACATTACCCCCCCCAGCCAAGGAACCAATGGTTTCGTTGCCACCAGCCAAGGTCAAGGTTGCGCCAGAAGCAACAGAAACTGCAGCTGTATCGCCAAGAGAACTACCACTGGAGATCGTCAACCCACCAGCCTCAATCGAGGTTGCGCCCGTGGCCGTATTTGTACCCGTGAGAGACAAAATACCTGCACCGCTTTTTGTCAGAGATCCTGAGCCACTGATTACACCCGATAGCGTTATAGGGTTAGCATTGCTGATAGATGCATCACCCGACATTACAATATCATTAGCAATAGTTTGACCTGTACCGGTAAGCGTCAGCACACTCGGTGCACTGATGGTAATTGCACCCGAGCCTAAATTAGCGCCGCTATCCGCGCTAACGCCGTTTGTCCCACGTACCGCCAAACCACCAGAAAAGCTATTGTTCGCCGTTAAAATTAACTTTCCACCGTTGATTTTAATGAGTGCACCGCTGCCGCTTACAATGCCCGACAGAGTCAAGTTATTAGCTGCGCCCGGCAAATTGATAGTGCCATCTCCCGCACCTAGTACTATGGGATTATCTAAATCAAAACTGGAATAATTATTCGAAAGCATACCGCCATTCAACGTCAGCGTACCGGAAGAAAATACGCTATCACTGCCTATCGACAGTTCACCGCCAGACACAGTGACACCACCGCTATAACCGGTCGAATTATCAGTACTCGTAAGGGTTAATTTTCCTGCACCAGCTTTAGTCAGGGCACCCGTACCTACCAGCGTACTCGCCAAGGTCAGGGTATCAGTAGTACCATTGGTTAAGATCAGATTTCCCGCTAAATTAAGTGTACTGCCCGTAATGGTAACAATTCCCGGTGCATCTGCATCCAGCGTAATACCTGCCGGAATAGTGACGTTAGAACCCAAGGTAATCGTTACACCGCTCAAACCGACAGCGAAATCAATCGTGCCGCCCGTTGCGATATAGTGCATTGCCTCGCGTAGCGATAACCCCCCACCGTCTGCCTCATCGGTAGCAAAGTCAGTATCGATAGTCGCGTCAGCCCCAACGTCCGAATTGGTCGTAACAGTTGCCAACGTCACTGCGGTATCAATCGTCATAGTCAATGCCGATGAAGCCACACTGATATTTCCTGCAGCATCGGTAACGGTAGCCGTTATATTGTGCACACCCTCAGACAAGACACCACTGGTATAAGTCCAATTACCTGAGCCATCCGCTGTCGTAGTACCCAAAGTGCCATCAACCGAAGATATGACCGTCACTGTCGAATTGGCCTCGGCGGTGCCAGTGAAGGTAGGAGTTGCATCGCTGGTGACATTGTCAGTATTCGACGCACCCGTATCTGAGCCAGCATCCAAATCCGGGGTGGAAGGTGCTGCCGGGATTTCAGAATCTATCGCGTAGTTGTTGGAATCGGTTGTACCTGTACCGGCGTTACCAACGGCATCCGCCACACCAGAGTTGTCCAGCGTGATCAGATTGGTAGCATCTGTCAAACCGCCGGCTGGCGTGAAGGTGGCCGTCCAGGTAAGGCCGCCATCGCCGGAACTCACTGCACTTAATGCTCCATTTTCAATCGTCAAATCCGTATTGCTAAAGCCGGTAACCGCCTCACTAAAGGTGAAGGTCACCAGCGAGGTTTCGCCGACCGCTAAGGCAGTATCCGCGACCAGAATTGTGACGGTTGGGCGGACAGTATCTACTGCATAGTTGCCGCTGGTGGCGGTGCTGGTACCGGCGTTGCCGGCGACATCTGCGATACCGGTGTAATCCAGCGAGATCACGTTGCTGGCTGCAGTACTACTGGCGCTTGGGGTCAGGGTTGCCGTCCAGGTAATGCCACCGTCACTGCTGCTTAGGCTGGACAAGGAACTGTTGGGTGAATTCAGGTCGGCGATGGTAAAACCCGTTACCGCCTCAGTAAACGTGAAAGTAACAGTTGCGGTATCGCCAATCCGAAGTGCCGTATCACTAATGGTGATGGCGGAAGCCAGCGTCGGCCGCGCAGTGTCAATTGCGTAATTGCCGCTGGTGGCGGTACCGGTACCAGCGTTGCCAGCGGCATCGGATACACCGGTATAATCCAGCGTGATCACGTTGCTTGCTGCAGTGGTGCTGGCGCTGGGTGTCAGCGTGGCGGTCCAGGTGATGCCACCATCACTGCTGCTCAGGCTGGACAGGGAACCGTTGGGTGAATTCAGGTCGGCAGTGGTGAAGCCTGTGACTGCCTCAATAAAAGTGAAGGTGACAGTTGCGGTATCACCAATCCGAAGTGCCGTATCACTAATGGTGATGGCGGAAGCCAGCGCCGGCCGTACAGTATCAATTGCGTAGTTGTTTGAGTTGCTCGTTCCTACACCAGGATTACCTGCTGCGTCGGACACACCTGTTTTATTGACGGTAATTACATTGGTTGCTTCGGTAATACTGGCTGTTGGAGTAAAAGTCGCCGTCCAGGTAATGCCGCCATCACCAGAACTGACCGCACTTAGCGTTCCGTTTGCAATAGTCAGATCTGCGTTAGTAAAACCCGTTACAGCCTCGCTAAACGTAAAAGTTACCAAAGAGGTGTCACCAATCTTCAGCGAGGTATCATCCACAACAATAGAGACAGTTGGCGGAGTGGTATCAGCGGCAGATTTAATCTGGGTAAAACTAAAATTATCCAGCGTCAAATAGTAGATCAAATTGCTATTGGTGGATGCGGTCATCACCAAATAACTAATGTCGGTCATGCCACTGAAGGTGATTGTAGTTGAATTGACACCTAAACCAGTGCCGCTGGAGGTATTGGTGTTCACCAATATATTGCTGGCATCATATCCTTTGAACACCAGTGTCTGACTTGGAAAGTTACCTTCGTAATTATTAAGAGTCAGTTGACTGGGGGTAAATTTATTTCCCGCTGAAAAATTAATGGTCACGGATGATTCATTATTTGCTATCGGGTCAACAATTACATAACCAGCGCCGTAACTCATCACGCCTTGATCTGCACCATCAATTTTCAGCTCGTAATTGGCGCTACTATTAACTTTGTAGCTGATATTGTCAGAAGGGGTTGTACCGCCCAGGGAGGTGAAGTTGCTTGCATTATTAAAGGTGACTGTTTGATTGATCACATCTAACACATTTAGGTACAGCTTAGAAAATTCGGTACTGATATGTGCTGTGGTTTCAATATTGCCTGCCACCACTTCCAACGTCCAATCGCCCCCCATGGCGTCGCTACCTGTGAGGTTGTTGGATGCCGCAACATCGGCGCCAGTGATAACGGCAAGTTGGTCGATGAACTGTTGCCCAGCCCCCGCAGCAACATTACAGCCGTAAAGCAAAATATCAGCATCTGGATTGAGACTGTGGCCGATGTGTTGCAAAACTGCCTGATGGTTTGAGAGATTCTCTTGATCCAGTAACAAAGCGCCTAGGTTCAGTTCCCCCTCGCTCCCGTGAGAAACCAAGTGCAAGGCATCTATACCTTTGCGCCCTTGCAGGATGGTGGCAATTTGTTGCAACCCGTCCTGATTTGCGTCCAGCAGGTGCACTTCTTTGCCAGCACCAAGACCATCACGCAACAAATCAATATTACTGACATTGCTTTCAATGAATACAATTTCCTGCCGTGGCGGTGTACCTTGCGCTTCAGGTAAGCTTTGTCCGAGTAAAGGATCAAATAACACAACTAATCGAGCCGCTTCATCCATGTCGGCTTTTGCAGAGGCACGAGGCTCCTGCATACCAGTAGTTAACATCAGCTCTAGCTGACTATTTGGATCTGCTAGGTTGCTGCCCGCAGAAGATGCTGCGATGAGGGAAGAACCGCGCGCGCCCTCAGTCCAACTGGCTAAGGCGGATTGAGTCTGCTCAACCGGTTTGACTGCAGGTATTACCGGCTGCACCATTGGGAAAGCCATCACTTCTGCCGTAGCAAATACGGTAGCGACTGCTGTACATAATATAGTCCGCGTACCTGGCCCTGCTCTGGGTTGATGAGCCTGTTGACCCAAGTCTGCCACTACACTTGCAGCTCCTTCTCTTTGTACTCCGCTACTGCGTTTACCCCGCCTAAGCGTCAGTTCACTTACAGCAACAAAAGCGCCTGATGTTTCATTCCAAACTAGATTAAATATACGGTTCATAGTAAAAGTTCCGAAAAATATGCCTATAGAGAAGCACTATCAGGTTAGTTGTCTGTAAGTTATGGTGTTTTTTTGGGTGGTACAGGAGCGACCACATGAGCTGCACTGCCAGCAGTATCTTCCCAAAAAGACATTAAGGAATACTTGTCGAACAGGTCTGGTGGCAATACCGTGCGCCTCGATTCAAAGCTCACTTTGCTGCGCACTCGGTGCAAACCCGGTACGCCTAACTGGCTGTCAAATTCATGGGCGTCGTACTGCACATTATTGTAGTCGTGCTCAAACAATGGCTCGCCAATAAATTGGTAAATGATGGGAATAGCTTTGTGTGGGAATTTGGCCAACAGCTCATAGTCCAACACCAATAGCGATTTAGCGTGTTCGCCATAGAAGGCTTCTCTTAAAGCCGCCCAGGCAAAACCCACTAATTGCTCATGTTGTGTTAAGTTTTCGGCCCTGCTGTGTACAGTGCTACGAGCCATGTTGCCACTAAAAAGCTTGGTATTTTCAAAAGGATTAGCGCGGTAAAGTCGTTCAATGCTGTCCACCACCCAAGCCACATTCCGCACACAGGCGATAATTTTGGCATCAGGGTACAGCGACAACAGGGTCCCCAGTTTCGCTGTCCACATGCGGTTGGTGTCAAAAATGACCTCCTTGTCGCATTCCCGAAAGTAGTAAGCGTCAAATATACCGCGTGCGAGCATCTGGCGTTGCTCCGTATCCACCTGAGATGCAAACTCAGTGCCCGCACTGACCTGGGCAATCATACCCGCCACCAAGCCACCCACGGGACTACTCATGCCGGCCGAAAATCGGGGATTTTGGCGTAAAATAGCAGATAGAAGTGTTGACCCAGAGCGAGGTAAACCAGAGATAAAATGATACTTAGCAGGCATGCAAACCCCAGTTGTACTAAATTCATAAAAATAGTGCTTTTTCTGCCTATGTGTCATCACAGGAATTACAAGTCAGCACAGAACCATATTGCGCTTAAATCAGAAAAAGTTTATATACCACGAATGTTAATTGAGTGTTTATGATAGGTTGGATTCGGGTTTTATTAAAGAAAAGATGATATTCATATTTTTAGATCGCAAGTGACACCTTTCTTCCTTTTATTTTAATGGCTTATACGATACCAAAACATCTATCAGCGGCTTGCGTTGTTCTAAGTAAAGCCTTCGATATCTATGGGGTTTGATTTTAGCTCCCGCATGTGAACGCATCAGGCGCACGGATTTCACTGGGCAAGCTCAAGATTGCAGAAAAACATAACGTTGAGCTCGATTCGAGACAGATCTTGCTGGTGATCTGGTGTAGAGATTGAGAAAGCTAACAGGATGATATGGGTTGTTTTATACTCGGAAGCGCAGCGCAAAGTAAAGGCAACGCATTATACTGGCAATAATCCATAACAAAAAGCAGCCTAGGCTGCTTTTTTGCTATTTATTACTAGCTTTCAGCATCTTAGATATTCACGCATCTATCTTGGTAATCGTGGTTGAGCAGTGCTGTGTGCTTGATGTGCAGCAAGGGGGTGATCTCGTCGAAGGGCAGCGGTTTAGAGATCAAATATCCTTGGGCGAAGTGGCAACCTAAATCCCGCAGGAAGTGCCACTGGGCCTCGGTTTCTATGCCTTCGGCCACTAACTCCATTTCGAGGCTTTGCCCCATCATGACGATAGCTTTGACTAAGTTAGCATTAGCGTTACTTTCGAGGGCATTTTCCACAAAGCTACGATCGATTTTAATCACTGAAATAGGGAATTTTTTCAAATAACTCAGGGAAGAATAACCCGTACCAAAGTCATCGATATAGATTTGCGAGCCTAAATGGCGAATAGATTCGAGCGTGCTCAAGCAGTGGCTGGCATCGCCCATCAGCATGCTTTCTGTGATCTCAATATGCACATTGCGCGGGTTCACATGGTGGCGGTTAAAGCATTCCTGCAGTACTTGGTCGAATCCCATGCCGCGGGTGTTGATACATTGGCGACCGGAAACATTAATCGCAACATTGATTTTTAAGCCACTTTTCTGCCACTGTCTCAAATCATGCATGGCTTGGTTGAGCACCCATTCGCCCATAGGTTCTATCAGTCCGGTTTCTTCGGCCAGCGGGATAAATTGATCCGGTGGGATCAGGCCAAAGTCAGGGTCTTGCCAGCGGATAAGGGCTTCGACGCTGCAGACGACTCCAGTTTGCATATCTACTATGGGTTGATAATGCAGGGCAAATTCATTTTGTGCTACGGCGCGGCGCAGGCGTTGCTCTAACTCCATCCGAGCGAACATGGCTTCATTCATGCCCGCGGTAAAGTATTTGAAATTGTTCCGTCCCGCATCTTTAGCTTGATACATGGCGGTTTCGGTATTGCGGGTGAGTGAGCTGACATCGAGGCCATCTTCGGGATAGACGCCGATACCAAAGCTGGCTGAAATCTGGATCTCACGGTCATTTAAGTCAAACGGCATGCTTAAGGTTTCGATAATACGCGTTGCCATGTGTTCGATGGCGAGTTCGTTGGTCAGTCGCGGCAGAATAAGTACAAATTCATCACCCCCGATGCGGGCGATAAAGTCGGTTTTACCCGCAATGCCTTCTAAGCGTTTGGCCACATCTTTAAGTAATAAGTCGCCCGTGGCATGGCCTTGTACATCGTTGATGTATTTGAATTGGTCTAAATCTATCAGCAGAATCGCCAGTTTGCGTGAGTCATGCTGCGCCACATGGATTTCGTGCTGTAGGCGCTCATTAAACAACTTACGATTGGGTAGTCCCGTTAACGCATCGAAGTTGGCTTGATACCAAAGATCTTGCTCATATTGCTTACGCTTACTGATATCCATAAATAAACCAATGTGTTGGATTATTTGTCCTTGCTCATTTCGCACCACTGTAATGGCTAGATACTCGGGATACACTTGGCCATTTTTACGCTTATTCCAAACCTCGCCCTCCCATTTTCCTTCCGTTTGCAGCGACTCCCACATGGTGGTGTAAAAGTGCTGCGAATGACGGCTAGAACTGAGGATGGATGGACTGCGGCCTTTCACTTCTTCCAATGTATAGCCAGTAATATTGCAGAAAGCCGGATTGACCAGTTCGATATGGTTATCGGCATCTGTCACCATTATGCCCTCGGCAGAATAGTCAAATACCGCAGCGGCGCGGGTGAGTGCATGGTTCGCCTTCTGCCGTTCGCTGATCATCCGGTTCATGGCGCGGGCCATGCGAGCGAGTTCATCAGTACCTGAGACGCGGATATTGATATTGAGCTTGGGATCTTCCGCCATTTGCTGCATGTCATTAGCAATCTTAGTGATTTTATCCATAAAGTTGCGAATGATCTTCTGTCCGAGCCAGAGTGTAACGGTTGCGGTGAACAGGGCTGATAACAAGTACAGGCCGAGGAAGGTCAGGGCTTGGTTTTGTTGATACTCGCTCTGTTGCGCCATGGTTTGGGTGATGTCTTTGGCGAGTTGATGCAGTTGTTCAATACGCTGGGTGGTGAGCGCCCACCATTTTTGGCTGTCAATCGGATGTGGCGGCATTAACAGCTGTGTCATCGCTTGGCTTAACTTGTCCTCACTGGCTGGGACTTGCGCGATGGCGTTGATCTCCGCCATCGGCAAGCCTTGCTGCTTCAGTTGCTGCAGCTTGGCCATGCTGAATTGGTATTGATCTATGCTGTTCTCAATGGTTTTCAGCGCTGGCTTAAATTTGGGAAGAAAGCGGGTCTCGTGATTGAGTTCATCTAAGTTGAGATGAATCGTCGCCAGCGCGCTATTAAATTTTTGCAGTGAAACGTCATCGCCCTTCAGCAGATAATCCTGAAAACTCCCCATTAAGCCACCGTAACCTAAGTTGGCATTAATATTCTGTGCCAGTGCGCTAATGCGGGTTTGCTGCTCAATTTGTTGGCTTATCTGCAGAATACGTTGATTCTCTGGCGAATCTTGTAGGTTTTGCAGTAACGATTTTCTATCGGAAATCGCTGCATTGCTTGCGTGCATTACGGCTCGGCCATATTCATACATGAAGGAGCCTATGGTGCGATAGTCATTCAGATTGAGTGAGTCGCTGAGCAGCAAATGATTAATTGCGCTACGTTCTTTTACGGCGAGTTCCTGCACCATTAGCAGGTTTAATAAGTCGGTATAGGCGCGGGATTGGCTGATTTCGTTGGTCTGTAACTGCAATTGTTGAATGAGCTGCAACAGCTGAGTGTGTAGTTGACTATAGAGGTCAGTAAACGGGCTTTGTGTTTCGCTCGCAAGGGTTTGGCGTGCGTTGGCGAGTCTGTGGCCTGTGAGTGTGATGGCATCTAATAATGCGTTCATCTGACTTGCTTCAATACTGTTAGGATCGAGCGCCTCACTGAGGTGGGCTAAAGGTTCGCTATTAAGTAACGTATTGAATGCGTTGGAGGTCGCCTGTTGTTGCGCGACTAGCGCGTTATCGGCGGGCAGTTGATTGGTGCTCAGGCCATATTCGTTTTGCAACTGATACAGTAATTCAGTGATTTGTACCGTCGTCTGCACCGCAAGATGGTTGTGCTTGGCCGAGTGTGATTCATTTATTAAGCCATGCATGCGAGTCAGAATAAAAAAACTCATCATCAACAAGGGGACAAGCGAAAACAGAATGAGCTTTTGCTTCAAACTGAGGTGGTGTAGCGCTGACGGCATTAAAGATCACTCCACTCGTTCGCCTAGCTAAAAAAGAAATTCAACGTAGTCACGTTGAACTTGAGTTGAAAATGGAACTAGGCACAGGGTGAGAATATTTAACATAGGCGGCCAGTCACGGCGACCTTTAGTTTATGGATATCTAATCTAGGTCACGAAATTAAGCAGATTGTTATATATCGAGCTAAGCAACTATTTTTATTAGTGTATTTTTTGCCTATCAAACAAACATTTCATTTGTCTGTGATGTGAGACAGTATTTTGTCATTCGAAAGAATGGCTTTATTTATTGCCCTTATGGGCGTTGATTCAGGGAGTGGTATAACCGGTGGGATAAGCGATGTTGGGTTGCAAATAATGCTCAATAAAAAGGACGTTTGCCGCAGCGAAACGTCCCTTCGTCTTAAATTAATGACCTAAGTTTAGGCCATTGAAGTCTGACTTAACCGACCTTAGCCAATAGCGATTTACGGTAGACCACTATGTCTTCAATCGTCAGCACAGGCATATTGTGCTGTGCGCCGAAGGCGATAATTTCGGGTAAACGCGCCATAGTACCGTCGGGATTGGTGACTTCACACAATACGCCAGCGGGCTTTAAGCCTGCGAGTTGCACTAAATCGATCGTGCCTTCGGTGTGGCCGCGGCGGGTTAACACGCCGCCCGGTTGGGCGCGAAGTGGATACACATGGCCAGGGCGAGCGAGATCGCTTGGCTTAGCGCCATCGGCAATCGCGGCTTTAATGGTGGTCACGCGGTCAGCGGCAGAAACCCCAGTCGTTACACCGACAGTCGCTTCAATGCTCACAGTAAATGCCGTGCCGTATTGGCTCGAGTTGTGCTCGACCATAGCAGGCAGTTCGAGGGCTTTGATTTTTTCATCGGGTAAACACAGGCAAACAATACCGCTACATTCGCGGATGAGCATGGCCATTTGGGCGTTCGTCAACGTCTCGGCAGCGAAAATTAAATCGCCTTCGTTTTCTCTATCTTCGTCATCGACAACTAACACACCTTGGCCTTGACGCAGGGCATTAAGACCCGCTTCAACGCGTTCGATAGCAGTACCAAAAGGAGCAAGTAAAGACTGATTCATGGTTAATATCCTTAAAAAATACGACATTGGAATATCCAGAATCAGGGCGTGCAGAAATACAACCTAATCAAACCTAATGGCTCGATTTTGCTGTAGCAATATCACCTCACTTTGGGGTGAAGTTATTGCAAAACATGAGGCTAACACTGCAATACATAAGCGCGTTGCACTTAAATACCACAAGGTGTTGTCTTACATTCTCTTCCATCCGGACTCAGCACTGTCGCCATTAAAGCAAACAGTCCATTACCGTCGGCTCTGGAATAGTCAGTTTTGCACTAGGCAAAATCTAAGGCACCAGATCTGCTGACCCCGAAAGTGATTTCGGGCGCTCGCGGGCTTTGGGGATGCTCAGTTAAATAATCACTTAGCGTTACCCATTTACCGCCGGTGGGGAGTTTCACCCCGCCCTGAGAATTTGCTTTTGAACCGTTTGCGCTCAAAAACGCCGTTATGTTGCTCTTATTTACCGCGAATGGCAACTTCTCGCGTTCAATGTTTGCGCTAGTGCACACCTGACCACTATCATATTGAACACATAAGCTTATTGACTTGCCGTTGCATTCTGCGACGGTCGTTATGGACGTCACAAGGACGTATAAATGCGATCTCTGCTGCTAACTTTAGGTATTGCCATGTTGTTATCCGGTTGTTCGACCTCAAAAGGGCAAGTACCCGCCCCAGTTGCTGAAAAAATTCCCCATGTGATGACCTTGCATGGCGTAACGCGCACCGATGATTACTATTGGCTGCGTGACGATGAACGCAAAGATCCTAAAGTGTTGGCCCATCTCGAAGCTGAGAATCGCTACACTGCGGCCTATTTCAAACCCTTAAAGCCGCTGCAAAATGTTCTTTTTAAAGAGTTAACTGAGCGCTTAGTCGCCGATGAGTCGAGCGTGCCGTACCAATGGCACCAGCACAGCTATTACAGTCGTTATAAAGAAGGCGGCGAATATCCGCTAATCAGCCGTAAGGGCGCCGATGGCGTTGAGCAAGTGATGCTGGATGTTAACGAGCGAGCTCAGAGCCATGAGTTTTATGGCTTAGGCGGCGCCAGTGTTAGCCCAGATGAAACCATGTTGGCCTTTGGTGAAGACGTCCTCAGCCGCCGTGTGTACCACATTTATTTTAAAGATTTGGCCTCGGGCGACATGATCGTCGACGTGCTTGAAAATACCGAAGGTCGAGTGGTGTGGGCGAACGACAACAAACATGTGTTCTATATCGCCAAAGATTTGCAGACCTTACTTGGCTACCAAGTGTATCGCCATGAGCTAGGCACTAAGCAATCGAGCGATGTTTTAGTGTATGAAGAACAAGACGATTCTTTTTATATCTCGCTCGGCAAAACCTTAGATGAGTCGCAAATTGTGTTGTTCCAAGAGAGCACCACGACGAGCGAAGTGTCAGTGCTCGATGCCAGCGAACCTCTGGGTTTATTCAAGCCAGTGTTAGCGCGTGAAGAAGGCCACGAATACAGCGTGTCTAAGCTGGGTGATACTTATTACATTCTCACCAACTTGCAGGCGACTAACTTCCGTTTGATGAAAGTTGCCATCAAAGATGCGGCGGACAAATCTAAGTGGCAAGAAGTGGTAGCGCATAACCCCAATGCCCGTATCGAAGATGAGTTAGTGCTCAAGGATTATCTGATTATTCAGACCCGCGAAAACGGCCTGACGCGAATTAAAGTGATGCCGTTCAATGGTCAAAAGCCCTTCGAGTTGAGCTTTGATGAACCTGCCTATGTGATGGGTTTAGATGTTAATTCTCAGCAAGACAGCAATAAGTTACGCATTTTCTACTCTAGCCTGACAACGCCAGAAGCCGTATACGAATATTCGCTGGTGAATCCCGATAGACGGGATTTATTGAAACAAGATCAAGTCTTAGGCGGCTTCGATGCCAGCCAATATCGTGCCGAACGTGTGTTTATTACCGCCCGTGATGGTGTGAAAGTGCCCGTTTCTTTGGTGTATCGTAAAGATAAATTCAAGAAAGATGGCACTAACCCTCTGTATCAATACGGTTATGGATCTTACGGTTACACAGTGGAACCCGATTTTTCTTCATCCGTTATCAGTCTGCTCGATCGCGGTTTTGTGTATGCCATCGCCCACGTGCGTGGTTCAGAAATGCTCGGCCGCCCTTGGTATGACGACGGTAAACTGTTGAATAAGCAAAACACCTTCAATGATTTTATCGATGTAACAACGGCATTAACGGCACAAGGTTATGGCGATAAAAACAAGGTTGTCGCCTCTGGCGGCGGTGCGGGTGGTTTACTAATGGGCGCAATTGCTAACCAAGCGCCGGACAAGTATTTTGCCATCGCAGCCCATGTGCCGTTTGTTGATGTGGTGACCACTATGCTGGACGAGTCGATTCCGCTGACGACCAATGAGTACGACGAGTGGGGCAATCCGAACGAGAAAACCTATTTCGATTACATGCTGAGTTACTCGCCCTACGACAATGTCACCGAGCAAGAATATCCACACATGTTAGTGACGACGGGTTTGCATGACTCGCAAGTGCAGTATTTTGAACCCGCCAAGTGGGTCGCTAAGCTGCGCGATGTTAAAAACCTATGGTACAAGAGTGACGATAAAGTCTTGTTACTTAACGTGGATATGGAAGCCGGCCACGGCGGTAAGAGTGGTCGTTATCGCCAGTACCAAGACACAGCCCAAGAATATGCGTTCTTCTTGAGTCTGTTAGGTATGGCAAAGTAGGTCATTCGTAAGTGACCGAATCAGCCGTCAGCCCAGGTAATACGGACATAGGTGCTTTACAGCAACATGAGTCACTGGGGGCAGACACACTTGCCCCAGTGACTAGCGCCGTCGCTACCAAGAATGTTGTTACAGAAGCTTCGCTGAATCCCGTACCATTAAATCCTTCACCTCTGAAGCCTACACCCATAAAGTCATCATCTCTCTGGTACTTGTATCTAGTCCGCTGCGCCAACGGGCATTTATACACAGGCGTCACCACCGACGTAGCGCGACGCTTTAGCGAGCATCAGTCTGGTGGCATCAAATCCGCTAAGTATCTGCGCGGTAAAGGTCCATTAACGCTGATGTATCAAGAGCAGGTTGGTAGTCACGGCGATGCACTGCGCCGTGAAATTGCCGTTAAAAAGCTGAGTCGTGCTCAAAAACTTGCGTTGATTGAGTCAGGGGGTGGATTACTAGAGCGTTAACACTGAATCATACTTGTTCTGTGACGAGGAATGATTAAGCACTGTCATTCCAGTGACTCGCCGCCCTTTCGTTTAACAAGAAGTGTCCCTATAGGCTCGACGACGGCATCCATGCCGCCAACGGTCACTTCCATGATAGTGCTTAATCTAGTTAACCACTGAGTATCCTGTTAGCCTGAACAAGCCCTCGTTCTGCCATTTCATTGCAAAATTTAACAATGGGTGTCTCGATAAACTGCTTCCCAAATCTAGCCTTATCCTTCGATGTTTTTCTTCGTTTTAAAGCAAAGTCAAAGTCGTGGGGCTTCACCCCACACCCGACCAAGGAGGACTGCTCGTCCTATCCTCCTTGGATGCTCCATGACGCCCCCAACGGAGTTGAAAGCCCCTTGTGCTCATTGGCAAATTTGCTATCGCTTCCGAAGGATGCGTCCCTGCACCTGCGAAAGCTAGCTTGCCATCCATGGCAAGACTCACGCAATTTACCTATTCGCCCTGCGGCAACTCCGAGGGGATGGTGTATTTCTTCGGTCTTTGGCGTTGCTTGATTATCATTAAAAGAATGAAAGGGTTGTATGTGCTGCTCTTTTATAAGATGAATAGGACATAAAATTAATCGATTAAAACTCTATGCAACAAGAGGTTAATATGAAGTTCGCGTTAGTAGATGGAGTTAGACAGGAACCATTCCCAAAAGCCAAAGGCATATGTCAATTTTGCGGTAAGCCAACACTGTCAAAATGTGGTACAAAAGTTTGTTGGCATTGGGCGCATACTCGTAAAAGCTCATGCGATCCTTGGTGGGATAATGAAAGTGAGTGGCACAGAGACTGGAAAAACCACTGGGCGAACGAGTATCAAGAAATTGTTAATTTTGATGAAACAGGTGAAAAGCATATTGCTGATGTAAAGTTGCCAAACGGAACAGTAGTAGAGTTTCAAAATTCACCTATGTCACTACCGGAATTACAATCACGTGAGCAGTTTTATGGGGATATGATTTGGGTAGTGAATGGTAGAAATCTAGCTAAACATATGAAGATAAGGGCTGCATTACCCGATCCAGCTCATGCTTCTATGGTAGATATAGGCGTTCAAAATACGAATCATAAAAGTCACTTTATCTATTTCTATATCTCGGAATATCATCCTGGTGAGTTAATTGAAATACATTCATCTGACAAAATAGAGCACTTGATTAAGGATACTCATGTTGGTCACTTTTTTTATGAGTGGAAGCGTCCAAAACAAGTGTGGTTGCAGGCAACAAAGCCCGTTTATTTGGACTTTGGAAAGGGTATTCTTTGGCAGCTAATGCGTTTTAATGATTATAGTTATTACTGTATTCAAGCCCATAAAAAAGAAATGTTCCTAGTTCGCTATGGAGCTGTTAAATAACAAACGTCTTCGAGATGTAGTGGCACACTAATTTTGGCCACCTAAATAGAGGTGATATTATTGCCTCGTAGATGACTTTAGGTGAAAACATGAGAGCAACAACCAGAAAAACATTTAGTGCTGAATTCAAACTTGAAGCAGCCCAATTAGTCCTCGATAAAAACCATAGCATCATCGAAGCTGCAAAGGCGATGAACG
>NZ_JAJAEF010000016.1:0-118273 GCF_020447145.1 Shewanella sp. SR1
GACAAGCTAGCAAGAAATTACGCCAGTATGGTGTCACTGGCGTTTATGTTAATGTGGCTGCCGATGTATTGCTGAACAATATTTGTACAGCAAAGATCAACAGACCCTAGTGTCTATACAAATTAAATGCGGTTGCTTCACTCTTGTTATTTTAAGATACAGATTATCCAAGCATTAAAATTTCTACTTAAAGATGCTGTTGGAGCGTCTATGAGTTTTACTGGTAGTGCATTGTCGGGTAATGTTAATTCACTTGCTATAGGTATTTATGAAGAGTTGACAGAGTAATGTTAAAAAATAAAGATGATGAAATTGTTGGTTTTTTTCCAACGAAAAAATGGATAGCTGTTTTTTTAGTGGTAACTATGTTGCTGACTCTAGCTACTGCGATTTCTTGCATTACAGTTTTTTCTATGCATTTAGATGTTGGCCCTGAGTGGATGGTTGGTATTTTATCATTCATGGCCATTCTATTCAGCATGATAAACTTTGGCGTGACAAGAGGATCTTTTGTTTGCTGGAAAGTGCTGGAATACTATGCATTGCTATTATCAATTATCTCAATTCCTTCATTGTTAATGGCAAAAACAGCCGACTTATTGATGTTTTTTTCAATTAACAGTTTGATGCTATTCAGTGCTTTTTACCTCATCAGAAGTCATTCATATCAAAAGTTAGTTCAATATCAATTCGATCATTTCTCCGACATAAAAGAGGCAAAAGAAGCTGTAGAGGAAGAAATGAAGAGAAATAGGAAGCGTCAGAAAAGTCATAATACAAGATAAAATGCTTCGAAGATCCCTTGAAAGAGCACTGTTACCACAGTGACAGTTGGCCTCAGTTATTTCTGAGGCGCTTAAGCTATTTCCCCATGCACTCTGCTAACAACTTAACGAAAAAGTCGCTGCCTTTGCGTTCGCAAAAGGCGATGTTGCGTTCTGGGATGGTTTCGGGATCTGTGTAGCTGGCAAGAGCGAGCTCCATGCTGGCTTCGCGGATGATGTGCAGGGTTGGGTAGGGCGCGCGGTTGGTGAAGTTGGCTGCCCCGTCCTGTGGCTCACCATCGAAACAATAGTCTGGGTGGAAGGTGGCGAGTTGGTAAGTGCCTTCGTACTCGTGTTCGATAAGCGTATCGGTTGCCATGTCGACGAGGTCGAGATAGGCATAAAAACCCTCAAAACCTCGGGGCAGAATAAACAGCGTGGTTTCGGCTTCGGGGTGGGCGTCGAGGTATTGGCACTCTTCAATCAATGCCTTAAGCACGAGTTTGACTTTGGTTTGTTCCACCACCAGATACCGAATACTGCCGCGCTCGACTTCTTGTCTGGCGAAGGGGCAAATATTGTATTTCATGATCACTTTTTTGACCCAGTTGTCGGTTTGTTCAATGATCATGTCGATTTCGTTCATGGTGGTCGTGGCTCGTGCTGACAAAAATTAGGGGGCGATCATAGGGATGATAGACGCCACAAGCAAGACTGCCATCGTGATATTGAAGATCTTCTGTTGGCGCTGGTTCTTCAAAATGCGCTTAAGGGCCACGCCAAAACCAAGCCACACAATGGCGCAGGGGAAGGCGACACATAAAAATACCGTCGCGATAGTGATGACCTGCGGAGTTAAATCTTGCTGTACTGACGTGAATGTCGCAATTGCGCCCACCGCCATGATCCAGCCCTTAGGATTCACCCATTGAAACGCCGCAGCTTGGATAAAGCTGAAGGGTTTGGCAATGGCTTTGCCTTCCATCTTGCTACTGCTGTTGGCGATAAGCCAAGACAGATACAAAAGGTAACCTATGCCGACGACTTTAATCACTTGATGGATGATAGGATAGCTTTGGAAGAGCGCGCTTAAGCCCAAACCAATCGCGAGGATCATGGTTGGGAAGCCAAGGCTTATTCCCAGCAGATGCGGAATACTGCGTTTTACGCCGAAGTTAACCCCTGAGGTCATCAGCATAATGTTGTTCGGCCCTGGGGTTATCCCCGATGAGAAGGCGAATAGCGCGATAGCGAGTATTAACTCCATAGATAGATCTCACACCTTTCATTTTCGTTGTATGGCATTGTGATTAATGGCGATATTTCGGCTGCGACCGTCGCATCTGCCTGCGCAATATTGTGTGGCTAGCAGGCTTTTTACGGCGTTTGATTGCAGCGCAGGCGAGGCATTCTAGCGGTTAAATATTGCCGCGCCTATACGGCATAGCGAGTTTATAAACGAAAAAGAATAACAAAATAGGTTGAAGCACTAAGAGGCTCAATATTGAATGGAGAGTATTAGCGCAGGCTGGCGATTTCCCAGTGATGGCGAGAACATCAACCTATATTGGAATATGCTGATTTAACACTATGATGCATATCAACTTTCAGTTTTACCAATAGCGACTATCCTTAGACAGAATTTTATAAAATGAGGGAACAGTGCATGATCAATCCGCTGCATAACGCGTTACATCGAGAGCGAAGTGGAGAGCTTAATCGGGGCCTAAGTCGAAGGCTGGATCTAAGCCTAAGTCGAGGACTAAATCTAGATATTAGCCGAGTGCTCAATAGGTATTTAGCTGTGTTAGTGCTGCTCTTCACGGGCGTTTTAGGTCTTACAGGGTGCGTGACTGTGACGGATAACGCGGCGCAGCCGCTGCGAACCACAGTCGTGATGTCTGGCGATCTCAGTGAATTACCACCAACCGCCATGACGTACACTTGGCATCCCAAGTTTCAAAAAATTATCACAGACAAGCGCTTAGAGCCGCAGCAAGTGTTACAGCACATGCAAGATGTCTTAAAGCAAAGCTTGCAAAATAAAGGATATCGCTGGGTTGAAGACCCACAACTGGCGGATTTTCAGGTCGGGTTTGGTGTCGCCATGGGCACTGAAATGAGCGATGAGCAAATTCTGGCGGTAACAGGCTTGGTTGCTGGGCTTTCGACCGACGGTGTGAACACTAAAAAGTATGACAAAGGCACTGTGGTGATAGCACTGTTTAAGCCGACTAAAATAAAGGGCGGCGGTGACGAGCCCATTTGGCGTGTGCTTGCCCAAGGTTTTGGCAACATTAAAAAGATGGATGAGCTAACCGAAAACTTCGACAGTTTAATTGCCAGCATGGTGGCCAATATACCATCGGTTAATGTGGCTCCTTAGTCAGCGTTTTAGTCTTGCTTCGTTTCAGTGCTAGCCGAATGAGTCAGCATCTTGATAGGAGCATTCGTCAGATAAACGGGATTAGTAAACGGCATTAGTGCTTAATTGAGCGGCTCGGTCCCACATTTGTGGCGCTAGCTCCCATTTTTGAATGGTGAGGCATGGTATTTTAGTGACAGCCATCTCAATAAAGGGCGCGACAGTGAAAACTGCCGCGCTTTTTCATTTTAACGGGGTAAGTCCCGTTTCGATTTCAGGCTATCAGTCGTGCTCGACGCTGATTTCGTAGGATGAAAACTTACGAATGTTAATCACGCCGGTATCGAACATTAAATACTGACCTTTAATCCCCTGCAAAATCCCGCTCACCACCCCGTTTTTATCGAAGTTGTGGGAAGTGATCTTCTTAGGAAAAGTGTCGATGGGATAATGAATCGGCTGAATCGTTTCATCTAAACGCTCGATACTGTAATCGCCTTTTTGCATACCGATTTCATGCAACTTAGCCTCAATTTGCGGGATCAGTTCTGCAGCTTTCGCATTCAAATCGATATCGTCGGCGTGGCCCTTTAACATGGCTTGCCAATGGGTTTTATCGTTCACCAGTTTCGCCAATTCAACTTCGACCAGACCTGAGAGTTGTCTTGTCGACACTTTAAAAATCGGCAAACCTTGGGTGGCACCTTGGTCAATCCAACGGGTAGGCAGTTGCGTGTGGCGGGTGATGCCGACTTTAACGCCCGAAGTATTCGCCAAATACACATAATGCGGCACAAAACAGTGGCTCTGGGCCCACTCGGGTTCGCGGCAAGTGCCTTGGTCGTAATGGCAAGTTTCCGGCTTCATGATGCACATATCGCAACTCGCCAGCTTTTGCATACAGACAAAACAGTGGCCCTGCGAGTAACTCTTCTTGCTCTTTTTACCGCAGTTACAGCAGAAGATATTGCCCGTGTGGGTCAAGGTTAATTGCTTGCCTATCAATGGATTGAGCGGGAGTAACTCATCACCGACAACGAGTTGATATTGCACTTGTTGCGCGTCATCTAACTGTACGCGCATCTTCTTTAGCGTTCCTAACATGGTAATCCTAATGTGTTGCGTTCTGGTGCAGCTTAGTCGCTCATCATGCGGTCTAGTGCACGCTTTCGTTATATCGTCATTGCGTGGCCGTCAGTATACAAGATTATCCAAGCCAGTTTAGATAGGATTTTTCGATAAGTAAGGCGATAAGTGAATCGGTAAGTGAATCGATAAGTCAGTCAATAAGCGAGCCGATTAATGGCGTTAATGACCAGAGTCGATTGAATTAGTCGATTGAATGAGCTGATTGAGTGAGTCTTTGAAATTGTACTCAACTCCATAGTCTTAATTAGACTTTTTGAGGGTAATGATTTGAGTCTTATGATGAAAACCAGTAAGTTACCCAGCATTACAAATGGAGGTGTACTTATGCGGTTGGTTTTAGTGCTGATGTTTTTCTTTTCAACGGCTGTCTTCGCACAGAAGGATAAGACGGTAATTCATTCAGAAATCTTGAATGATGACATCAACTTACAAATCCATTTGCCAGATACCTATGCGCATTCCAACGATTTTAACTATCCGGTATTAATCGTATTAGATGGCTCTACCCAATTTGAGCATGTGGCGGCGAATGTCGGCTTTTTAAGTACTTATGCCATTATTCCGGAAATGATCACTGTTGGCGTGAGTTCGGATCAACGGATGAAGTATTTCACGCCGACTCAAATCGATAAATTTAAAGACAGCTCTGGTGGTGCTGAACAGTTCAGGCAATTTTTAGAGCAAGAGCTGCTCAGTACATTAGGTAAAAAATACCGCACCTCAGATTATCAAATACTCACGGGTCACTCCTTCGCTGGGCTGTTTACGAGTTATGTGGCTATGACGCCAAATAGCCAATTTGATGCGGTGATTTCAATCAGCCCCAGTTTATGGTGGGACAGTAATTGGCTAGTGCTTAAGTCGGCAGAGTTATTACCAGCTAAGCGTGCAAAACCACTGCGCTGGTTTTTGAGTATGGCAAGTGAACCCAATGAAATGGCGAGCGCATTTGCGGCGCAAATTAAGCTGTTGCAAGACGGCTTAGGCACAAACCCCACGGGTAGCACATCAAAGCCATTGCATTGGTTTTACAAACACTTCCCCGATGAAACCCACGACAGTACGCCGCTTGTTGGCAATATTGAGGCGTTAAAAACCCTTTTTGCCGGTTGGAATGCCGTCCCTGAAATTGCCGTTATGCCACTCAAGGACATAAAACACTTCTATCGACAAAAGAGCGCTGAGTTTGGCTATGAATTTCCACTCTTTGCTCAGCAATATAATGTTTATGGACTCAAAGCCACTTATGAACAAAAAACAGCTTGGGGCGTTGAAATTCTCGCAGAGGGGACGCGCGTGTTCCCTTATTCTGAGGTGTTATGGGACAGTTTAGCGACCGCCTATGATCTGGATGGGCAGCTTGAGCAGGCGATAAAAGCCTCCGATAAAGCCGTGCTACTGGCAAAACAAACGGATTCCGTGTTTTTAAATGAGATCCTCAGTCAAGCTAAACACTTGCAGTTGCGAGCGAAAAAGTAACCGCTCCAAGAGAGGACTTAACTACAAAGTTGCAACATGTTTGGACAAGTCTCACGCGGCTAGGTAATCTTGTGATCTTTTTGTTCGCTGAGAATTTATCTTGCCTGCCAACCTGTTATTACTGCTTGCCGCCGCGATTTGGGGCTTTGGATTTGTCGCCCAAACCTTAGGCATGGAACATCTTTCCCCCTTTGCGTTTAATGGTATTCGCTTTTTAATGGGGACGTTTAGCTTAGTGCCTTTGGTGTGGTACTTGCGTCGGCAAAATAAGCTGCATGTGAGTGCGCCAAAGGATTTAGTGCGCGGCAGTTTGCTGGTCGGGGTTTTACTGTTTGCGGGCGCGTCATTTCAACAGGTCGGTTTGCAATACACCACAGCAGCGAACGCGGGTTTTATCACTGGCTTATATATAGTGTTAGTGCCTGTGCTTGGGTTAGCACTAAAACATACAACAGGCTTGAATACTTGGCTTGGCTGCGCGATTGCCGCGGTCGGTTTGTATTTTTTAAGCGTTAAAGATGGCATGAGCATAGGTTATGGCGATGCCTTGCAGTTGGTGGGCGCCTTGTTTTGGGCATTGCACATTTTGGCGGTGGATCATTTTGCCAAGCGGATTTCGCCCGTGGTGTTAGCCATGATGCAGTTTTTTGTCTGCGGTGTGCTGAGTTTGATGGTGTCGGCGGTAATTGAAGTCACCACGCTCGATGGCGTGATGGCGGCTTGGGGTTCACTTTTCTATGCTGGGCTGATTTCGGTGGGGATTGCCTATACCTTGCAAGTGTTGGCGCAGAAAAATGCGCATCCTGCCCATGCGGCGATTATCCTCAGTTTAGAAACGGTATTTGCGGCCATTGGTGGCATTATCTTCCTCTATGAGAGTTTGAGTGTGCGGGCATTATTCGGCTGTGGCTTGATGTTGCTGGGGATGCTGATCTCCCAAGTGCCGCTGCGTTACTTAGTCAAATCTCGGCATCAAAAAGTGACTTAAACAAAAACGCCGCTGGCATCTGCTTAGTGGCGTTTCTATTTTGTGCATTTTTTAAAAAGCGTTTTAAGTGCCATTTAAGTGCTGTTTGAAAGTGCTATGGCAAATGTACTCACTAAATGTGCTAAGTGTTCGCTCGTCGTAAAGGTTAACGGCTTAATCTATCGAGCACGAGATCATCACCCAGAGCATAGAGGGATGCTACTAGTTGATCTTCTTGGGCGAGATCTGTGAGTCCAAGGCCGATAGTCGCCCGAAACAGAGCGATACCTGTGTGGCCAGCGGTTTCATATTGGCTACTAAACTGCTCGATATTGATGCCAAGGTCGTTGATCTTATTTGAGATATCGAGCACGAGTCCGGGTCTGTCATAGGCTACTAGGTTGTAGCTTAAGCGTTTGATGGGTTTAAGCGCGACCGAGGTTTTGGCATAGGTGAGGGTGAGGCTATCGATGCACTCCAGCGCCTCAATAAGCTCATCCATACGCAGTGAAGGCACTTCAAGTAACAGAATTGCGGCAAAGATACCGTCGATATGGCGCAATTCCGAGTCGAGCCAGTTGCCGCCATGACGGCTCACCGCATGGGCGATTTGTTCTACTAATCCTTTTCTATCAGGTGCTTGTAGTGTGATCAAATATCGTAGCATAGTGACTGACTCCTATTTTTTGTAAAAGGCACCTGTTTTAAAACGGGGTGTAACACAACTGTCATCTTTGCGTCATATAATCCAACGCACTTAGAATAAAGGATGTTGTTATTGCTCAGTTTACGTTCAAACAGTGTAAGCATAGCACTCGGCAAATCCTAGCGAAAAAACTCGCTGGCTATTAATAATAGAGGTTCTTAATGGAAAGTCAGGTCACTCAACCTGGTCCTGCATCGCACAGTATGCTTAAAGGCGGACGCTCGAATCGCAGGGCATTTAAGGATAAAGCGGCGCAAATCGGCGTCACTATCGGCGGCACTATGGTGTTTGTCGCCTTATTGTTGATCTTCTTTTATCTGTTGTATGTGATTAAACCCATTTTCGATAGTGCTGATGTCACGCCGGTTAAAACGGTGAGCTATCAACACGCGGATGTACCTACTTTAATGGTGGGCGCTGAAGAGCAAAATGAGGTGATGTACCGTGTGGCCGTTGATGGCCAAGTGGACTTCTATACCGTTGCCGACGGTAGCCTACTTTCTAGCTTTACACCGCCGTTGCCAGCGGGCGTGACTGTGACCAGTGCCGCCGTTGCCGTGCCGAGCGAACAGCGTTTTGCGCTGGGATTAAGTAATGGTCAGGTCCTAGTGGCTGGCCTAGAGTTTGGTTTAAGTTATCCAAACAACAAGCGCTTAATCACGCCTAAACTGCGTTATCCCGCAGGCGAAACCCCAATTACAGTCGATGAAACGGGCAGTGCGATTCATAAACTGACCTTCACCTACAGTTCAGACAAAATGAGCTTTGCCTATCAAGATGAGAGCGGCGTTTGGCGCCTGACTCGCCTCGAAGGGCAAGAGAACATGATGACTGAAGAAGTGGAGTGGGTGTCTACGACGTCACAAATTCAAGATGCACCGAAGAAAGTCTCCCATGAGCTGATGACGCCCGATCAACGTCAATTGATGTTGCAAACTGGCAATAAAATCTTCGTGTACGACATCCGTGATACTGACAGCTTAGATCTGCTGCAGGTGATTGATGTTGAACGTGCTAAAGCCCAAGTGAATAACGTGGCTTTGCTGGCGGGCGCGAGTTCGTTACTGGTCAGCTACGACACAGGTATTGTGGCCCAGTACTTCCAAGTCAGTGGTCCAAAAGGGCGTTTATATCAAGAAATCCGCCAGTTTGATGACTTACCGCCTATTGAGTCCATTACCTCTGAATTCTACCGTAAGAGTTTTGCGACTGTGAGCCCTGAGGGCGAGCTGACATTGCTCTACACCACGAGTCATCGTGAACTGTTTGACGAAAAATTCGACCTTAAAAACCCCGGTAAAATGGGCTTTACCCCACGCTCAAACGGCATAGTCGTTGAAGCGGACAAAAAGCTGCATATCTTCAGTGTGGAAAACTCACACCCAGAAGTGTCATGGAGCGCCATGTGGGACAAGGTATGGTATGAAGGTTATCCTGAGCCTAAATACGTATGGCAATCGACTTCGGGTTCTGATGATTTCGAAGCTAAGCTGAGCTTAATGCCATTGGCCTACGGCACAATGAAAGCGGCATTTTATGCCATGTTATTTGCTGTGCCTTTAGCCATTGCCGGTGCGATTTACACCGCTTACTTTATGTCGCCTAAGGTGCGCGGTTTAGTGAAACCGACCATCGAAATCATGGAAGCCTTACCAACGGTTATCTTAGGTTTCTTGGCGGGTCTGTGGTTAGCGCCGCTGATTGAAGAACATCTCCCCGGTATCTTGATTTTACTGACCCTGTTGCCGACCTCGATTCTCGCTTCGGCCTATGGCTGGAGTAAGTTACCTGCCATTTGGAAACAACGTTTACCCGAAGTGTATCAAGAGCTGATGTTGATCCCTGTGGTCTGTTTCGTGGGTTGGTTCTCTTTTGCGGTCAGCCCTATCATCGAAGTGGCGCTGTTTGATGGTAATACTCGTCAATTTATCACCAACGAACTGGGCATCACCTTCGACCAACGTAACGCGCTGGTAGTAGGTATCGCCATGGGCTTTGCGGTTATTCCAACGATTTTCTCTATCGCGGAAGATGCGATTTTCTCTGTGCCACGTCATTTATCGAACGGTAGCTTAGCCTTAGGTGCGACGCCTTGGCAGACACTGACTCGTGTGGTGTTGTTAACGGCAAGTCCGGGTATTTTCTCGGCCATCATGATGGGCCTAGGCCGCGCTGTGGGCGAGACCATGATCGTACTGATGGCCACCGGTAACACCGCCATTATGGAATGGAGCGTGTTCGAAGGGATGCGAACCTTGGCAGCAAACATTGCGGTTGAAATGCCTGAGTCGGCTATCGGTAGTTCGCATTACCGTGTGCTCTTCCTCGCGGCGTTCGTGCTATTCATCTTTACATTCTTCTTTAACACCATTGCAGAAGTGGTGAGACAGCGTCTACGTGAACGCTATAGCTCGCTGTAACGGGGATAAGACAATGACATTAAATACTATTTCGCCAGTGACCTTGAGAGGTTTGTGCAATGGGTAAGTGGGTAAAATCAGGCTCGCCATGGATATGGATGACGGGCGGTGCGGTGAGCATCAGTTTGATTGCCGTCTTAGGCTTATTACTGTTAATCGCTTGGCGTGGCTTAAGTTACTTTTGGCCAGCAACGGTTTACCAGTGGGAACTCGAAGATAACACGGGTGTACGTTCGACCTTAATTGGTGAAGTTTACGATAGGGAAGAAGTACCGACTGAGCGTTTGATTGCTGCGGGCCATGTTTTTAAAGAGCATCCTGGCGAGTTCGTGACCCGTTACTTAGTGAAAACCGGTAACCGCGAATTTGTAGGGCTAGATTTCCGCTGGATATTAGGCACTGACATTTTGAGCCGTTCAACGCCAAGCGATGTCGCCATGATTGAGCGGGCTAAAAACGGTAACTTCTACGGTTATCCAATCGCAGTGATTGAAAATGGCAAGCGTCTGGATTTAGTCAACGATGCGATTGAATCCTCCTTAATGGAGCATATCGACCGCGCTGTGGCCTTATCGGACAAAGCGGTAGATTTGCAGAAGCAAGACATTGGCTCGATTAACTACGCCATTGAAAAACTGCGTTTACAGGAGCGTCGTTACGAGCTTGATGGCGAACTGACCGACAGCAATAAAGCTGACTTAGTGGCCAAGCGAGCGCAACTGCAAAAAGATTACTTAGTGCTTGAAAAAGAGTTATTTGCCCTGCGTGATGACGCGGCACGAGATTCAGTAATCGTGCGTGATATGCGCGGTGAAGAAGTTGAGCTTAAGCTAGATACAGTGCTGGATGTGACCTATGTGAACCACTTAAGCCTAATTGGCAAAATTGGTAAATGGTTCGTCGGTATCGGCCGTTTTGTGAGTGACGACCCGCGTGAAGCCAACACTGAAGGCGGCGTTTTTCCGGCGATTTTCGGTACTGTGTTTATGGTGATGTTGATGGCCGTTATCGTGACGCCATTTGGTGTGGTCGCGGCGGTTTATTTACATGAATACGCTAAGAAAGGCCCAATCACTAAGATGATCCGTATTGCGGTAATCAACTTAGCGGGTGTGCCATCAATCGTGTATGGCGTGTTTGGTTTAGGTTTCTTCGTCTACATGATGGGCGGCTCTATCGACCAACTGTTTTACGCTGAAGCATTACCGTCACCGACCTTTGGTTCGCCAGGGGTGATTTGGTCGGCATTGACCTTAGCGATTTTGACTCTGCCTGTGGTTATCGTTTCGACCGAAGAAGGTTTGAGCCGAATCCCAAGTGCGGTGCGTCAAGGTAGTTTGGCACTGGGCGCAACGAAAGCTGAGACACTGTGGCGCATTGTGATCCCAATGGCGAGCCCAGCTATCATGACGGGTTTGATTTTAGCGGTCGCCCGCGCCGCCGGTGAAGTGGCACCATTGATGTTGGTGGGTGTAGTGAAATTAGCCCCAACATTACCACTGGACTTTAACTTCCCGTTTGTGCATTTAGAACGTAAGTTCATGCACTTAGGGTTCCATATTTATGATGTGGGCTTCCAGAGTCCTAACGTTGAAGCGGCACGTCCTCTGGTGTATGCGACTTCCTTCTTGCTGGTGTCTGTGATTGTGGCACTCAACTTGACGGCCATTGGCGTACGTAACCACTTGCGTGAAAAATATCGTTCGCTTGAGCACTAATCAGCGATTATCCTGAAAGTATTAGGACTGAATATGATTTCTATAGATTCGACAGCAATGAAAACCAACAACTTTGATTTAGCGAACTTAAGCCAGACCGACACCGCGTTGGAGATCCGTAACTTAGACTTGCGCTATGGCAGTAAACAAGCGCTGTTTAATGTATCGATGAAGATCCCCAAGAAGCAAGTGACCGCCTTTATCGGCCCCAGTGGTTGTGGTAAATCGACGCTGCTGCGTTGTATTAACCGCATGAACGACTTGGTGGATAACTGCCATATTGACGGTGAAACTTTGCTGCACGGCCAGAATATTTACGACAAGAAAATCGACGTCGCGGCCCTACGCCGTAACGTGGGCATGGTGTTCCAGCGCCCGAATCCGTTTCCTAAGTCGATTTATGAAAACGTCGTTTATGGTTTGAGATTGCAAGGGCTGAATAATCGTCGTGAACTCGACGAAGCGGCCGAGCGTTCACTGCGCGGCGCGGCGATTTGGGACGAAGTGAAAGACAGATTGCACGATAACGCTTTTGGTTTATCTGGCGGTCAGCAACAACGTCTGGTGATTGCCCGTGCCATTGCCATTGAGCCAGAAGTATTATTACTCGATGAACCCACATCGGCACTCGATCCTATTTCGACATTGACGATTGAAGAGCTGATAACCGAGCTTAAGACTAAATACACTGTGGTTATCGTGACTCACAACATGCAACAGGCGGCGCGGGTATCGGATCAAACGGCCTTTATGTATATGGGTGAATTGATTGAATACGCTGATACCAATACGATTTTCACCACGCCGAAAAAACGTAAGACCGAAGATTACATCACAGGGCGTTACGGTTAATTAGCTCGGTCGCTATCGGATAAAGCCGCAACCGCAGGCTTTGAGCATGCTTGGTAAACAGTTAAGTAAAAGGTTGGCTAAATGGAAAACATGAATTTAAGTAAGCACATCTCAGGACAGTTTACCGCTGAGCTGGATGATATCCGTAACCGCGTACTCGCTATGGGTGGCTTGGTTGAACGTCAGCTTGAGCAAGCCATTGACGCGCTCAGCGCACTTGATGCGGAACTCGCGCAGCGTGTTATCGAGGGCGATCACAAGGTTAATGGCATGGAAGTGTCTATCGACGAAGAGTGCACGCGTATTATCGCCAAGCGTCAACCTGCGGCCAGCGATTTACGCCTGATTATCGCCATCTCAAAAACTATCGCCGATCTTGAGCGTATTGGTGATGCCTGCGTGCGTATCGCTAAAGCAGCGTTAGATAAGCGTTTGAATAATCAACAACCTTTGTTAGTTAGCATTGAAAATATGGGCCGTCACGCGACCCGTATGTTGCATGCGACCTTAGATGCTTTGGCCCGTATGGATGCCGATACTGCGTTAGAGCTGCACAAAGAAGATGCTAAGCTTGACCGTGAATACGAAGGGATTATCCGCCAGTTAATGACCTATATGATGGAAGATCCGCGTTCTATCCCAGACGTCTTAGACGTACTGTGGGCGGCACGTGCGGTTGAGCGTGTTGGCGACCGTTGTAAAAATATCTGTGAATACATCATCTACTACGTGAAAGGCAAAGACGTTCGCCATACTTCCTACGAAGATATGGAAAAGGACATGAAAGGCTAACACACGCATTAATCTGCTGTTTTAATGCCTGAATACAACGCTCCGCAGTCTCTGTGGAGCGTTTTGCTTTTAGGATGCTGAGCTAGGACCGTTGATTAGGATAGTGAGCTAGGATCGTGAGATAGAGAAGCGAGCTAGGATTTTGGGCTATGGATTGTGAAATTGGATAGCTAAGTTGGATAGCTAAATTGGATTGTGAACTGGCATTCTGGATCAGTACCGCGAATAAAGAAGGTCATTTTTGTGTTTACAATAAATTAACCTTTGTTTAATCTGATGCTTGCAACAAGCTTTAGCTGCTGGAAAAGGGCGGTAGACCTAGATAGTGAAAGCAGTCGAAGCCTAAGTGCTAGCGTTTTGTGTTTAGCTGTGGGATTGATATCACAGCACGTTAACCTCAGAATTTAACCGCCACCCTATTTGTTACCGCTAAGGTTTGGGGTTAGCAGCGCAACGGAATGGGCGCTGTGTCGGCGATAACATGGATAAGTTGATGAGCCCATTATTGTATTCTTTAAAGCAAGGTTTCGAAGCTCTTAAAAGTATTCGAAATCATATTTCTGAAGCGAATTTACCCGCTGATTTCCCCCGCGCTGAATTACCGCCACTGTCCGAGGACGCTAAAGCCGAGCTATTGCAGCTATTAGCGCCGCTAGAAGCCTATCGAATTGAAAAGCTTGAAACTAAACTCTCCCGTAAAAAATGGGCGAAGCGTCTAGGTTGGCTATTGTGCCTGCCCGCACTGGCCTTTGATTTAATCTCGTTAGCCTCTAACCATGACCCAACCATTTTGAGCCTGATCGTCCTCGCCGGCATTTTGATGTGGGTTCATCTGCCTGAAATGCAATATAAGCGCCATTACAAATATAAAATCTTGCCTGTTTTACTCAAAAAACTAGGGGACTACCGTTATAGCCCCGACTCCTGTGTCAACCTTGATTCAGTGGCAAATTTCGAACTTATGCCCCGTTTTAGCAAGCAACAATCAGAGGATCATATTCGCGGCAAGGTAGAGGATATCAGCTTCGAATTTTGCGAATTAACCTTAAAATCCCGCGGCAGTAAGTCAGACAAGATCCAATTTAAAGGTGGGGTCGTGATCATGACGATGCCCTTTAGCTTTGAATCTCATACCGTCGTCAGCCAAGACTATGGCTCCCTTGGTAACACCATGGCAGGCATAAAGAAACCCAGAGTGAAACTCGAAAGCGTGACCTTTGAAGCCATGTTTGAAGTGTATTCCCACGACCAACATTACGCGCGATATCTGTTGTCTCCAGCCGTAATGGAACGCCTCGTTGAACTGGAACAGTTATTCCGTAAAACGGCGCGCGGGTCGGGGCTGAGTATCGAATTTAAAGCCAATAAAGTGCTGATCATGGCGAGCTATTTTGGCAATTTATTTGATACCGTCGATATCAATTTACCCACCCATGATATGTCGAAAATTCCGCAGTTACAGCAGGAGTTAGTCTTGATTACTGGCATCATCAAACAGCTAAAATTGGATTATCTTGCAGCGCAAAATCTGGCGACACAGCACACACTTGAGAGGATTAAGACGTTAGCGGGTTAACTAGAGCAGTTCTTTTCTCTGTATTTTGAAGTGTACTTTGAGCAGGCTTTTATTCGTCGTGAGAAGAGGTTGCTACAGAGGACTTAGCGTTTGCAGGTATCCACACATGAAGGCTTGCCATGGCATTAACTCACCGACGCACAGCAAGTCCGTCCTTGGATGCTCGACCGCCCCGTCCATGGGGCGGACGGTCGTCTCGCTAATCACCATGGCTCACCTTTCTAGCATTCGCGTAACCTGTAGATTTACAAGACATACGCAACGCATTGTTGGACATTTCTCAGTCAGATTATTAGCTCGAATTAGTGAGTTTCGGATTAAGATTTATATGTCTAACGTCTCACTAAGAGGCACAAAATTGTTGGTTAAACTTAGTGACGAAGGAGCAAAAAGCCAACTGTTTTTTGTCCTATTTTAGTACCTTATCAGCTCAAATATTGCGCATACCCTAAACATAACAAAATTAACCAACATATTGATATTAATCCTGATAGCAACAAAGATGGCCTGACAGGTTCGCTACTAAATAGAGTTTTAATTACTTCAAAAATACTAGTTAAACCAATAACAGGAAAACTAATAATTGTTAGTATTACCCTTAAACTTGGATCTGCAAAAAACAAAGACCAAGCTGTAGACTCACCATTTTCGGATTGTTCAAGTTTTAATGCCGTGTACTGAATATAAATTGGCAAACTAAAAACAATAAGTACTAGAGCTAAAGAGAAGTACAGTTGATACATATGCTAGATATCCTTTTCAAGCTAACGTCTTAGTATTTATGCGTTGCGCTGTTTGCAGGGCATAAATCACTTCTTGGCTCAATCTCAAATATGGCCGCTGCCACATCCATATCAATTGGTATAAATGATGCTATAGGAATTTGTTTTTTTTTAAATCTGGCCATCCATTTTAGATCAACAACATAATGCACTTTTGGTTTGTCTACAACTTGTACGAGCTAAAATTGCTTAAATGAGAGTCATCAAAAGTTGAAGAGCTGAAGCTGAGGCATAAAAATGAGCTAATTCATTAAAAAATGGTGTATTTAAGACATGCTAACCCACCCAATAAAACAAATGGGCAGTGATTGGTTTGGTTAAGCAGTATTACAGTTAGTTGCTGTGAAAGTGCTGACAGCTTGCCGCAAAGTGCCGTCGTCGCTTTTCTAGATGTTCACAGTAATCAGTGAGTTCTTGCAGCGTACCCACCGGACCATGAAATAGCTTGCCAAATTCAGTGGACAGCTTGAGCCAATTCTCATGGGGGATATTTAATCTTGTCAGTAACTTAGCGCTATTTGCACTTATTGTCCCACGTTTATCATTGCGGATGATTCGGCCTGTATCATCCACTAATTCGAGATAATCCGTTAAGGAAAACGCAATGCCATTGGGCTGGTTCACGCGCTCATTACCGATAAAAGGTAGTAAATTTTTAGGTTGTTCACCTTTTAATGCGGCCCGAATGCGCAGCTGAATACTGGTATGGTCGGATTGTTCTAGCGTATCAGCCAGTTGCGCTCTGATGGGATTTAAATCAACGTAAGACATGCAGGCTAAAACGGCAGCTTCATCAAGTAAGGCTTGGGATTTAAAGCGTCCTTCCCAAAAACGACCAGTACAGTTATCTTCTTGATTTGCTTGTCTTGCTATCGTTTCATTAAGGCAGCGCATAAACCATGAAATATCGCATAATCGACTGCGATAAATGGCGATTGAATGCCTTAATCTGTTGACCTCATGCGCCTCAACAAGCTCTCCTTGCGCAAATTTTTGCGTTAACTCATCGCCTTTAAACAGCTTATGCCATTGCTCAAGTACTTCGCGGTCAGTCCAACAATTTGCACTGTCGATATCGACCCGCAGCACCACATGCAGATGATTCGACATTACCGCAAAGGCTGCCACATCAATGGCAAAAACGGCTTCAAGTTCAAACAGTAGTGACTCAACCCAACCACGGCGATGGTCATAGTTTTTTCCAGAATAGGCATCATCGCCACACAAAAACGCACGCCGAACAACGCGGCTACAGCAATGGTAATATGGAGTGTCTTCAACACTTATCTGAGTTCTGCGAGGGCGCGGCATACAAACCTCCTTGTTTAATGCTTAACCCAAGCATAGTCGGAGGTTAACAACTGCGCCATTAAGGCTGGGTGTCCAGTTAACCGTTTTCCAGTTAACCGTTTACCACTGCGAGGGCGCGGCATACAAATCTCCTTGTTCAATGCTTAACCAAAGCATAGTCGAGGTTAACTACTGAGCTATTAAGGCTGGGTGTCCAGTTAATTCTCTTATAACGTTTAAGCTAAGGGGCGCCGCTTTAGCGGAGTCTCGTTGAGTGAAACGAACGAAACAAACTTGAGCGCCTTGTTATAAGCCATTAAATACAATCCAGTTGTGTATAGCAGCCAAGTACAAGAGCGAAGAAGGGCCAAACGAAACAGTTTATTAATCCCAGTCCTGCAGCCCAAAAATGCTTGATATTTGTACTAAAATGCTTTGTAAACAAAGCGATAAAATACAATACAACTACCGGGATTAGATAGGCAAGAATACTAAAAGCCACTAGTGAGACAGGTTGATTGTCTCTCACGTAATCGGCCACACCCATATATGAATAGAAAAAACCTGCGATTACACCCAATGCAGAAATTCCTGCTGCTGTTACCTTGCCAAAGCGATTCAAAGCTAAATAAAGTAACTCTACCCAGCAAAAAGTAACAATAAAGACGGTAAAGAATAGAGTCGCCAAATGTGATTCCCTATGGCTTATAACGCCGCCATATGGGGCGCAAAAATGCTTGGCTATACTTTGCGACGAAGGAGCGCAGCCAAGTGTTTTGCGTCCCTGCCATAATGGCCTTGTTATACATCCCAATTAAAGCCCGCGCTGCCATCGCTTTGGATAGATGCCTTTAAAAGCGATATTGATAAGCTCTTGCTTATCGATATGTCCTTTTTTGAACTTCATTCCATAAAAAATGAAAGCAAATAATGCGCAAAAGGCATATAAAGAAAAGCAAAGAACTAAAAGGCACACAGTGAACATCATCAATACTGTGCCACTATCATAGCTACGAATTGGTACATCTGACTGAATCCCAAAGCTTGAGGCTATAGCAAAAAACAACGGATATACTACCGAAAACCCAATCAGACAACCAAAACCACCAATCTTTGCAGACTGCGAGTAAAAGTAAGGTTTTAATTTTCTTTGGCTATTGATAGTTCGAATTAGCACAACCACTTCCCTAGGATGTATAACGCTTCAAGAACCGGTGCGGCTTGCCGCATCCGTGTTGCTTGACTTGTTATGTGGCAATTTGGTTAAAGCCATGACTTTACTACCAATAATGGCAGAAAGTCCAATAACTAAAGCTGCAATTGGTAAATCTATAAACCATGTTGGGGAAACATAGAACTCTCCCATTAATATAGAAACAACGGCAAAACCGAATAATTCAGATAGTGAAAAAACCGCTAACAAATGAAGCAATATCCAGTTCCTTTGGGTTTTAGCGTAGAAAGATAAGACCAATAAGCTCACTAGAATTGTCGGGATGTAATGGTACATCAACAAATTCGATGGAGATCGGCTTGCCAAGTTATCTACGTCGTTTAACATCGTTGAAGCAGTACTTACTGCTGTTTGGATTACAAAGAGAATCAACGAATATTTAAGAATACTAAGAAAGTTCAAGATGGCTCCTTGCCATATAACATTTTATTAGTGCGCATGCGCGTTTACCTCATTAGACCAGTGAAAACGCGCACACTTAACTACCTGTATGCAAAGAATTTATCAGCTTTTTATCAAATACACCATCCGGAAAAACGTGCATGCGCGTTTTCCAAACCTATTAACTAATTTTGGAAAAGTATATACAAATAATTTTAAAGGGTTTTGTTAATTTTAGGCTGGATAAACGCGCAAACTAATGAGTGTAAAAACACTCAAAAGCATCTAAATTTAAATACGACTGTATACCTATATATTGTTAGTCGCTTTACGGTAGGGCCAAACATTGGGTAAATAGATGAGATTTTGTAGGGCAATTCATTCGTCAGTTTTCGATTCACTAAATAAATGCTAGCAAGCTTTGGATCAATAGCTTTTTAGCTGAATGAAAAGCGAGAGGGTTAGTGAGGATTGGCATTGTTGTAACAGTGACCGTTGGCGGCATGGATGCAGCCGTCGAGCCCTCAGGAACGAGTTTATGGCGAGTCACTGGGGAAACAATGACAATTCATGCTGCACAACTGACGATAAAGTTATCTTGCTTTGGGGCAATAGCAGTTTAGCTACCAGTACAAACAGCGAGAGGGGTCGTGAGGATTGGCATTGTTGCTACAGTGACCATTGACGACATTAATGTCGTCGTTGAGCCTATAGGGATACTTTCTTAAATGAAAGGGCGGCGAGTCAACTGGAGAAACCATGACAATGAATGCCATCTAACTGTCGAGAGTCTTATCGCAAACAACAGTGAACCAGTATAACGTCAGCTGCAGTTCTGCTCGCCGCGTGCTAGCAGAACTGACCGATTACACTTTCCTAACTTCGCTTACCTTTACCCAAATTCGCTCACCCTGTGCAGGCGGGTAGGTATTCTGATAACTCAAGCAGGTTACAATCGGGGTCGCGGATATAGACTGAGTTTATCCGGCCTGTGGCGCCGGTTCGTAGCACTGGTCCTTCAATGATTTCAATCTGAAGAGCGTTTAAATGCGCGATCACTTCTTCTATGTTATGGCTGACTACAAAACACAGATCGGCACTGCCGGGCGTGGCTGCTGCAGCTTTAGGTTCAAATTCGGCGCCAGCTTGGTGCAGATTAATCTTTTGGTCGCCAAAACTTAACGCAATACGCTGATTGCCAAATACCACTTTCTTCATCCCGAGCACGGTTTGATAAAATTCGACGCTGACGGCGATGTCTTTTACGGTTAAGACCAAATGATCTAAGCGGGTTACGCGCATTTTACTTTCCTTAGAATGGCTCAGAGTGGGCTCTGATTTTGAACGCTATCTCTATGCTTGAGACGAATAAGAGTCAGATACCTTACATCATGTGCTGGTGCAAAAGTGACTCTGTGGTAGCATTTGTGGCGTTTTTTTGCGTAAATATTTTGTGCCTATTATATCCCTATGACCGAATGAGAGTGTGATGAAGAAAACCTTAGCCCGCGGCTTAATGAATCTATTACCTATGGCCTTGAGTTTGTGGCTGTTTTGGTCGCTGTTTGTATCGTTAGATGGTTTAGGAATTGTGATTTTAGAGTTGGTCGGGATTAACCAACATTTTGTCGGCGCCGGTTTTATACTGGTGGTGGCATTAGTTTTTGCTGTGGGCCTGTTGTTTTCAGTCAGCCCGATTGTGTGGCTTTATGGCTGGCTTGAGCGCCAGTTGATGCGCTTCCCACTGTTTAAGTCGGTTTATGGCAGTATCCGTGATATTGCCTCTTTGATGAATCGAGATGGCAAGCCGACCAGCCAAAAGACGGTGTTAGTTAAACAGGCGAATGGCAGTTTTGTGGTGGGATTTATCATGACAGATACGCCGCCGCAGCCATTGTTAGATGCGTTGCCTGAGGGCGATTGGGTGCCTGTGTTGTTCCAATTGAGTTACCAAATGGCGGGCGTGACGAGCTTGATCAAACGGGACGATCTAATCATGGTCGACTGGTCGTTTGAAGAGGCGATGCGCTTTAATTTAACCGCTGGCATTTCGCAAACACCGACTAAGTAATCAGATGTTGGTTCAAGCGATTTAGCGTTTAAAATTAAATTTGATGATTTTTGTGGTATAATTTTTTGGCGACCAATATGGTCGCCATTTTTTGTGCTGAATATTCTAATTATAAATTTGTTTTATGCTAAAGGCATGCTTTGACTGCCTTAGTGGTGTTCACGCTATTTATCCATCAATCATCGGCTGTCAAAGTCGTGTGTTGTTAATCCCGTTTTTCAGATCCTGTCACGTTTAGCCATAGCGAGTCGTTGCATTGATCTGTGGGATTGAGCCCATACTGGTCATAGATGAGCCCCGCAGCATTAAACATATTTTGAGTATAAGTTTTGTTCTATCTCTCCGTTGGTGCGCTGAGATATTTGGAGAGTGAACCCGCTAGAAATAGGGAGAGTCAATGTCGATCAAGTCGAGTATTAATCCGCCGGTATTTTATTCGTCGGTCTTTTTCATCATCTTGATGGTGATGATTTGTGCAGTATGGCCCACAGAGGCTAACACCGTTTTTAGATCAATACAGTCATGGATAGAAGTGAAAGCCGGTTGGCTTTACATTCTGAGCGTGGCGTTTTTCCTGATTTTTATCATCTTCGTCATGGTCAGTCGCTTCGGCGATATCAAACTCGGGCCAGATCATTCTGTGCCGGATTACAGCTATAAAAGCTGGATTGCCATGTTGTTTTCGGCAGGTATGGGTATTGGCCTGATGTTCTTTGGGGTTGCCGAACCTGTGATGCACTATCTGGCGCCGCCAGATGCTACACCTGAGAGTCTCGCCGCCGCAAAAGAGGCGATGAAGATTACTTTCTTCCATTGGGGACTGCATGCTTGGGCGATTTATGCCGTAGTGGCATTGAGTCTGGCCTACTTCTCCTATCGTCATAAGTTACCGCTACTGCCACGAAGTGCCCTTTATCCCTTAATTGGTGAACGCATTTATGGTCCTATTGGCCATATTGTCGATACCTTTGCCGTGCTCGGCACTATGTTTGGGGTGGCGACATCACTGGGCTTTGGGGTGTTGCAGGTTAACTCGGGTCTGAGTTATCTATTTGAAGGTTTACCTAATAATGCTGTAGTGCAAGTGTGCTTGATCATCGGCATTACCTTGCTCGCGACGCTGTCGGTGTTTTCTGGCCTCGACAAAGGCGTCAAGCGTTTAAGCGAACTCAATCTTGGCCTCGCGATTATCTTATTACTTATCGTCTTGATCTTGGGTCCTACTGTCATGCTGTTACAGGCCTTTGTGCAAAACACTGGCAGTTACTTAAGTGATTTAGTTGGCAAAACCTTTAACTTGTACGCCTATCAACATAAGGAAGATTGGCTTGGTGGTTGGACCTTGCTCTATTGGGGCTGGTGGATTTCTTGGTCACCTTTTGTCGGTACCTTTATTGCGCGTGTGAGCCGCGGTCGTACCATCCGTGAGTTTTTGATTGGTGTGTTATTTGTGCCATCGGCGCTGACCTTCCTATGGATGACAGTGTTTGGTAACTCTGCGATTGATTCGATTATGAATCAAGGCGCAACCTACCTTGCCGAGGCGGTGAATACCGATGTGTCAGTGGCCTTGTTTGTGTTTTTCGAGCACATGCCGTTCCCGACCTTACTTTCAGGGATTGCGATTTGTTTAGTCGTGACCTTCTTTGTGACATCGTCGGATTCGGGATCCTTAGTGATTGATAATCTAACCTCGGGCGGCGATAACAATGCGCCTGTATGGCAGAGGATTTTCTGGGCCCTGTTGCAAGGGGTTGTGGCCTCGGTATTGTTGTTAGCTGGTGGTTTACAGGCGCTGCAAACGGCGGCTATCGCCAGCGCCATGCCGTTCCTCGTGGTGATGTTATTCATGTGTCTGGGATTATTTAAAGCCCTGAAGAATGACTGGCTTAAGATCAACAGCGTGCAATTACACAATACCAGTGTGCAGTACGCCAAAACCAACATGAGCTGGGAAGAACGCATTGGCGTGCTCGTGTCGCATCCTACCCATGAAGAAGCGCAAGTGTTCTTGAATAATGTTGCGACGCCTGCTTTGTCTAAGGTGTGTCAACACTTTATGGCCAAAGGCATAGTGGCCGATCTCGAATACTTAGATGGCCGCGTACGTTTGGTGATCAGCAACGAGGTGAACTTGCCCTTTGTGTACGGAGTACGAACGCGTTGTTTTGACATCACTAACCCGATAGGGACTGAAATCGAGCAGGGCAATACCTTGTATTACCGCGCCGAAGTGTACCTTGAACAAGGTGGTCAGCATTACGATGTGATGGGGTATACCGAAGAGCAAATCCTCGCGGATGTGGTGACTCAGTATGAAAAATACTTACACTACTTGCATCTGTCGAATGCCGATCATGCCCACATAAGCTAAGTAATGTAAGTTAAGCAAGGTAAGCCAGTAACGTAAGTCGGCTTAGCCATTTACGTCTACAAATCGCGCACCATTAACCCGCAAAGTGCGGGAGATATTGCCCCAAGTGATAACTCGGATTATCCTTGGGGCAATTTTTTTAGGGTTTGTTTTAGGGATTACACTATGTCGTCAGTGCCAGGCCAGAGTAAGTTAGACAAAGTATTAGCCGATGCGCGGGAGTACAAAGCTAAGCGTGAGGGCGGTTACCGTGAGCAGGCGTTAAAACTTTATCCTTGGGTATGTGGCCGTTGTACACGCGAGTTTACCCCGAAAAACTTAAGTGAACTGACAGTGCATCATCGCGATCATAACCACGATAACAACCCGTCAGACGGTTCAAACTGGGAGTTATTGTGCCTGTACTGCCACGATAACGAACATTCTCGTTTCGAAGAACTGATCCGCTATGGCAGCACCACAGAAACGAAACAAGCGGCGGCGACCTACAATCCCTTTGCCGACTTGAAATCAATGCTGAAAAAATAGTCGTGTAGGCTTTAGCTGGATGAGATTGTGCAGAGGGTAGCGTTAGCGGACGGGTTTAGTCCTTGTCGGTTAAACGCGCCTCGGCAGCTAACCATTTATCACGGCTTAAAATATGCTGATTTTCACTGCCTTCAAATAAAGCTTTACGGGCGGGGAGTTGCTGACAAATGGCCGCCTGTTGCGCTTCGCTACTCGTGCGCCAACTGACGATTTCATCGATATGTCGAAAGCAGCCCATGCAGTAGTCTTCGTCATTTAAACCGCAGCGTGCGACGCAAGGTGAAAGCATAGGTGTCCTTTGGAGCCTTATGGCTAGTTAACCGAGTCTTCTCAGTTAACGATATGGTTGAGTGTTTAAAGGCCGCGATACTAACATTTTTTCGCATAAAGTCATCTTTAGGGCGCATTCCCTTGGCCTAAGGTGAGACAAGTATTTTTTACACTGGGCATGACGTGAACCAAGATAATCTGCAGCAACAATTCACTTACTCACAGCAATTTAGCAAGCTTAATCAGTTGCTTGAAAAGAGTGCTGCCCTGTGGCTAGTGCGTGCATTTGAAGTGAACGCTTTGCCTTGGGCACAGGATTTTCCGCAGTTGGCCGAAGCTGTGTGGGCGCTGGCTGACGATGAGCTTGATGGACTCGATGCCGAACAATCTTTGCTGGTCAAGGCGCTGTCACCGGCATTAAGCCAAGATCTTAGGGCATTAGGCCAAGATTGGGACTTGTCATTACTTACCGCAGCCATTGCTGATATTGCGATTACCGATACCACAAAGGTAGATACAGCGCAGGACCGCGGTTTGTCCTTTGATGATGAAGCGCACTTTAGTGCTCACATTAAAGGCCGAAAATGGCAGCAAATTACCGCCTTTGTGCAGCATTTACCCCAGCTTAATTTACCTGTGCTGGAATGGTGTGCGGGTAAAGGGCATTTGGGCCGCTTGATTGCTAAAGCCCGCGGCGCCGATGTGCTGAGTTTAGAGTGGCAGGCGCCGCTGTGTGAAGCAGGGCAGGCCTTTGCTGATAAGTGGCAGTTATCGCAGACCTTTATTTGCGCCGATGCCTTTGCTATTGGTGCAGAACATGCTGCGACAAACACATCTACAACGACATCTATAACCACAGTTGAAGCACAAGCTGAACATGCCTCAAATGCCAATCCGTTAACTGCACGGCAGCAAGCGGTTGCTTTGCATGCCTGCGGAGATTTGCATGTTCGGCTGTTAACATTGGCGGCCGAGGCGGGCACGCAGGCATTGGCGATTTCTCCTTGTTGCTATCATTTAATTCAAGCGAGCCATTATCAGCCGTTATCGGCTCTTGCTCAGCAGAGCAGCCTAAAGCTCAGTCGCCATGATTTACAGTTACCGCTGCAGCAGAGTGTGATAGCTAATCCCAAACAGCAGGCGCTACGCCATCAAGAAATCGCGTGGCGCTTAGGCTTTGATGCACTGCAACGTGAATGTCGACAAATCGACGAATATTTGCCTTTACCCTCGTTAAAGCTGAGTCAGTTGAGCGGCAGTTTTACGGATTTTTGCCTGTGGGCGGCCGAGACTAAGGCCGTTAATCTTGCAAAAAACAGGGATTTTGAAGCTTGGCTTGACGTTGGGCGACAAAGACAACAATTAACTCGCCGTATTGATTTAGTCGCGCATTTATTCCGCAGCGCACTGGAGCAGTGGCTGATCTTAGATCGCGCTTGTTTTTTGCAGGAACAAGGATATGGTGTTTGCGTGGGTGAATTTTGTCCAAACAGCGTCACACTAAGAAATACGCTGATTTTAGCGCAAAAAATGGCGGTATAATTTTGCGCGTCTAAAAATATGCTGTACTGTGATGTTTTTTATGAATTATTTCTATATTAGCGCATTTAAGTTTAGTGATAGTGAATTCAGGGCCGTCGTGTTTGGAACCTGCGCTGTGAGACAAGTCTTACACTCAAGATGGTTTTTTATTGAATCATCGGGCTTTTCTTGTTCAAATGTCGCATTAATGACGAATAACAACTGAAAGCTGACCTGCTGGTCAGTCATTCTAGTGAGCGAATAAAACAGTTTCATGAAATATTCCCGCGTATTTATTAATAGCCTGGCCTATGAACTGGCGCCTGTTGTGGTTTCCAGTAGTGAGCTAGAGTCTCGTCTTGCTCCTTTGTATCAAAAGTTCCGTATTCCTATGGGACAGCTTGCCGCATTGACTGGGATTACCGAACGCCGCTGGTGGCCAAAAGGACATCAATTGTCCGACGGTGCGATTAAAGCTGCCCGTAAAGCCATGGTTGAAACTGGGATTGATGTCGCCGATTTAGGTGCTGTTGTCTATACCGGCGTGTGCCGAGACCAACATGAGCCCGCGACCGCGTGTCGTATTGCTGCCGAATTGGGGGTGTCAAAAGACACTGCGATTTACGATATCAGCAATGCTTGCCTTGGGGTGTTATCGGGCATTTTAGATATCGCGAACCGTATTGAGTTGGGTCAAATCAAGGCGGGTATGGTGGTGTCCTGTGAGTCGGCGCGGGATATTGTCGATGTCACTATCGATAACATGCTGGCCGATCCGACCATGCAGAATTTTGCCCAGTCACTGGCGACCTTAACCGGTGGTTCTGGTGCCGTGGCGGTGATCCTTACCGACGGCAGCTTGCCGCTGACAAATGTGCGTCAGCATCAATTGCTGGGGGCATCGCACTTATCGGCGCCTGAGCATCATCAGTTGTGTCAATGGGGTTTGCAGGAAGTGGGGCACAATCTGTACCGTGAGTTTATGCGTACCGATGCCGTTACCTTGCTTAAAGAAGGCGTTGAATTGGCGAAGCACACTTGGGAGCATTTCCTTGAGCAGCGTAATTGGCTGGTTGAGCAAGTGGACAAAGTGATTTGCCATCAAGTAGGCGCTTCAAATCGTAAGCAAGTACTGAGTGCGCTCAATATTCCCCCCGAAAAAGAGTTTCCAACGTATCAGCTACTGGGCAATATGGGCACAGTGTCGTTACCTGTGACCGCTGCGATGGCGCACGATCAAGGCTTTTTACAAGCGGGCGATCAAGTGAGCTTTTTAGGCATAGGCAGTGGATTGAATTGCATGATGTTAGGTATTAAGTGGTAGGGTGCAGTGCACCTTTTCACGCCTTTGCTTGATGGCTGGCATACATTCGAGTCAACCCAGTAAGTCCATGATTCAGTTGATAGCTTAGTCTTTAGTTCTGTCGATAAGCTAAGCCAGCTGTACATAACCCGTTATTCGCTCTCATAAAGAATCAAGATAGGAAGCGTCATGTTAGACACTCTGTTGCCTTTTAAACGTCATTTTCTTAGCCGTAATGGCAACAAGCTACATTATATCAACGAGGGTCAAGGCGAGCCTGTGGTGATGGTTCACGGTAATCCTAGCTGGTCGTTTTACTACCGCAATCTTGTTAGCGCCTTAAAAGACACTCACCAATGCATAGTGCCGGATCATATCGGCTGTGGCCTGTCGGATAAGCCAGACGATAGCGGTTATGACTATACCCTTAAGAATCGTATCGACGATCTCGAAGCCCTGCTCGATAGCCTGAATGTGAAAGAAAACATTACCTTAGTTGTACACGACTGGGGCGGCATGATAGGTATGGGTTATGCGGCGCGTTATCCTGAGCGCATTAAACGCCTAGTGATATTGAACACGGGCGCTTTCCATTTGCCCGAGACTAAACCGTTTCCTTGGCCGCTGTGGATCTGTCGTAATACCCTGTTAGGCACAGTGTTGGTACGCGGTTTCAATGCCTTTTCGTCTATTGCTTCCTATGTGGGTGTTAAGCGCCAGCCGATGTCGAAATACATTCGCGAGGCGTATGTCGCGCCGTTTAACTCTTGGGCTAATCGCATTTCGACGCTGCGTTTTGTGCAGGATATTCCACTGCGTGAAGGCGATAGAAATTATCAATTAGTCTCTGATATTGCTGCTAGTTTACCTAAATTTGCTAAAGTGCCGACCCTGATCTGCTGGGGTCTCAAGGACTTTGTGTTCGATAAGCACTTTTTAGCAAAATGGCGTCAGCACATGCCCCATGCGACCGTGCATGAGTTTGCCGATTGTGGTCACTACATTTTGGAAGATGCCTGCGATGAAGTGATTGCCCATATCAAGGGCTTTATGGCCGACGACCAAGCAGCGGCGCCGTCCGAACAGGCCGTGAGTTAATGTCGACCTTGCTTGAGACTGAAGTGACTCCTTTGCTGGCTGCTGTAGTGACGCCGTTGGATACGTCACTTTTAACGGGTACTTCTGCGTCAGCAATGGCCAGTGACGCCAATATTTGTCGTCATCTCAAGCAAGCCGCCCATGCCATTCCCCACCATCTTGCGGTAGCAGTACAAAGCGCTCAGGGCGCTTCTGTGGCGAATTTGCGTTACAGCGAGTTGGACTTTCTCAATCTAGATAGACAAAGCGATGCGATAGCCTTTGCGCTAAACGCCCATGGTATTGAGCGTGGCATGAAAGCTGTGCTTATGGTCACGCCGAGTCTGGATTTTTTTGCACTCACCTTTGCGCTGTTTAAAGCGGGGATTATTCCTATCCTCGTTGATCCCGGCATGGGGATTAACAATCTTAAGCAGTGTTTTGCCGAAGCCGCGCCCGATGCTTTTATCGGTATTCCCAAAGCCCATATCGCCAGACGTTTATTTGGTTGGGGTAAGGGCAGCATTAAGTCATTGCTCAATGTTGATGGCGGTAAAACTGGCTTAGCGGCAAGATTAATACGCATCGCTACTGGCGCCATCAGTTTATCGACTCTGCTGCAAAACAGCTCTTCACGACACTCATCTTCGCAACACGCCTCGGCGCAAAATGCTGAATATCCCATGGTGATGCTCAAATCTGATGAGATGGCGGCGATTTTATTCACCAGTGGCAGTACCGGCACGCCTAAAGGCGTAGTGTATAGCCATGGGATGTTTGAGGCGCAAATCCAAGCATTAAAAAACGATTATGGCATTTGCCATGGTGAGCGCGATTTAGCGACGTTTCCGCTGTTTTCACTCTTTGGCCCCGCGCTTGGAATGGCGTCTATCGTTCCAGAAATGGATGCCAGCAAGCCTATTACCGCCAATCCTGAATTTCTGTTTGCCGCGATTGAGAAATATCAATGCAGCAACATCTTTGTTAATCCCGCCTTGCTTGAACGTTTAGGCCGCGCAGGTGAACAAAAACAGCATAAACTGCCCAGCGTGCAGCGGGTCATTTCTGCGGGTGCGCCAGCGACCATTGCCTCCATCGCCCGATTTAGCAAGATGTTGAGCCAAGGTGTGCCGATTTTAAATTCCTACGGTGCAACCGAATCTTTGCCGATCAGCATGATTGCTAGCGATGCGTTATTTACCACCACAGATATCACAGATAACGGCGGCGGCATTTGTGTCGGCGGCGCTATCGATGGCGTGACGATTCGCATCATCGGCATCAGCGAAGCCGTTATCCCCGAGTGGGATGAGGCCTTAGTACTGAATAACGGTGAAATCGGCGAAATCGTGGTGCAGGGGCCTATGGTGAGTCAGTCTTATTATCTAAAAGATAGTCAACGCGATAGCGCGACTGCGGCGGCCAAGATGTGGGACTCCGCCACCAATAGTTTTAGGCATCGCATGGGCGATCTCGGGTATCTCGATGATCAAGGCCGACTGTGGATGTGCGGTCGCAAGGCCCACAGAGTCGATGCCACCCGTAAAGGCCAGTTGGTAAAGCGTTATTATTCTATTCCCTGCGAGCGCATTTTTAATACCCATCCCAATGTGAAGCGCTCTGCCTTAGTTGGTGTGAAAGTGGCGAACGAGATAGAGCCTTTGATCTGTATCGAACTCGACCAATCATTGGTGTGCAATAAGAGCCAGCAGCTTTATCAAGATTTGATTACCATCGCTGAGCAATTTGCCCAGACGCAGGGCATAAGACGTTTTCTTATCCATCCTGATTTCCCTGTGGATGTGCGGCATAATGCCAAGATTTTTAGAGAAAAATTAGCCGTTTGGGCACAATCGCAAACGAAAGGTTGATTTATACCCAAACAGCCTGAAAATGCAGGATTCAGCGGGTGGTTAACGTACTTTAGGCAATGCCATCCATGGCGATTGCGGCTATTGGCAGACCTAGTGGACTAAGTTAAAAATAGTCAACACAGCATAAAGTGCGTTACCCCGTGATTAACATCAGCCGCCGGGACGGAGCGCCTAGGGCACTTCACTTCCGTGTTGCATCAATTCAAAAGGTGGCCGACATTTCATCATTGATGCGCCTTGAATTGAAGCACCCTAGGTGCTCTGAAACTCGTATTTTCAGGTAGCTTGGGTATATACTCCGCGGCTTTTTTCCTGCATTTTTTACGTTATATTCTGTGTTCATTTGAACAAACTCGCTTATTTTTAAGCCCTTGTGCTTATTTTAAACTTCTTACACCTACTTTAAGTTCATGTAAATGTGCTGAAATGGATACCTAAATGACGATAAACCCAATCAAGAGCACGACGCTTGCGCAATTTGATGCGGCTGAAAAAACTGCACTCGCGCAGCTCGCCCTTAAGGTACAACACGCCTTTGTTACGGGAGCGGGGGGATTTTTAGGTAAAGCGATTTGTTTGAGATTGTTAGCCGCGGGCATTAAGGTCACAGGTTTTGCCCGTGGGCATTATCCCGAACTTGAAGCGCTGGGCGTAGTCATGTTGCAAGGGGATTTAGTCAATAAAGACCAGTTGCAACAGTCGATGCAAGGCTGCGATATCGTGTTCCATGTGGCGTCTAAAGCTGGCGTTTGGGGCGATAGGGACAGTTATTTTTGCCCGAATGTGAAGGGCGCCGCAAATGTGATTGCTGCTTGTAAGACATTAAAAATAAATAAGTTAGTCTACACAAGTACCCCGAGTGTGACCTTTGCAGGGCAGGATGAATCTGGCATAGATGAATCCACTCCCTATGCGACATCCTTTCTTAATTATTACGCCCATTCCAAAGCCATCGCCGAAAAGATGATGCTTGATGCTAATCAAGTGGGTGACGTATCGGTTGAAAGTGCCGCTATAACTCAAGCAACTCAAGCCACGACAGCCACTATTTCAGACATTAATTCAGCTAGCACTCAAGTCTCTATTCCGAACACATCTCAAGTCACTGCACCCTACGCGTTAAAAACCGTCGCGCTCAGGCCACATTTGATCTGGGGTCCTGGCGATCCCCATCTTGTACCTCGAGTACTGGCGCGCGGCCGTTTAGATAAGCTTAAACTGGTTGGCCGTGAAGATAAGCTGGTCGATACCATCTACATAGACAACGCCGCCTATGCCCATGTGCTGGCCGCGCTAGAACTGTGCCAAGCAAAGCCTAAGTGTCAGGGGAAAGCTTATTTTTTGAGTAACGATGAACCCATCACTATGGCCAAAATGCTCAATCTAATTCTGGCTTGCGATGCTTTGCCGCCAGTCACTAAGCGCGTGCCGCAATCTGTAGCATATGTGGCAGGCGCCGTGTTGGAAACTGTGTATTTTCTACTAAAGAAGCAAGAAGAGCCCATGATGACGCGCTTTGTAGCACGGCAGTTATCCTGCAGCCATTATTTTGATATCAGCGCCGCCAAGCGAGATTTAGGCTATCGTGCACTTATCTCTATCAATGAAGGGATGGCAAGACTTAAAACGTCGCTATAGTGTTATTAGAAGTGTGCTTGATATTCAATATGCCAGCTCTTATTTGCACTCTTATTTGGATAGTCTAGTTGGAGACTTATGAGTTGCGGTGATTGTAAAACGTCGATTTTTAGGCAAAAAATTGGTCGCTGCAAACGTTGTATGTGGCAACTTACAGCTTTGTCGGCTATCGGTTGGCCGCTGTGGTGGTGGCTTTATTATGACGCGCCGCGGGAAGTGAACTCGATTGCCTTACTGTTTTTCTGCACCGCTTTTACGGGGTTATTAGCTTTACATCTTATTGTCTTGGCTTACCGTCGCCTCAGAGGGCGAGAGTAAGCCAAGTTTCCTTTCCTTTTAAACTCTTGGGCTTAGACTTAACTTGTCGCTGTTTTTTCGTGCATCATTTTCTTCATTAATGGCGCAAGGGCAAAGAAGACTAACGCCATTACTACGCCAATTTGCGCCGAGAAGATAAACAGTTGCTCATATAGCGCCATCGCACTCGGTACGTCACTTATTACGCCGCCTTGGGTATCAATCGCGGCGAGCTTGTTTAATTCTGCGGCTAAGATTTCAGAGTATGAAGTGCCGAGGAACCAAGCGCCCATCATCAGGCTAACCACGCGTTTTACCGACAGCTGAGTTACGGCAGATAAGCCAATGGGCGACAGCAGTAACTCGCCGATTTCTAATACAAAATAAGCCGCGACTAAAAACCAAATACTCACTAAGCCACTGCTTAGCGGCATTTGGATCCCGAGCACTAGCACCATAAAGGATAAACCTGCGAACAAAATACCGAGTGCGGTTTTAACCGGTTTGCTCGGATCGCAATGTTTACGGGCGAGGGCAGGCCAGAGCCAAGCAAAGATGGGCGATAAACTGATCACAAAGAAGGCGCCGAGGAAGGTTAACTGTCCCGCGCTCCATTCGAGGCCTAGCATGTTGCGGTCCATCACGCGGTCCGAAAATGCTACCCATGAGCCGTAGGTTTGCTCATATAAGCCGAAGAAGACCAAACCTGCAATGATGAACAGCAGTAAGGCCGACATCTGTTGACGTTCAATCGGGTTGCAGTGTTTCACCATAAACCAGCCAATCCCGAGGGCGAGCACCAGAGATACTGAGTGCAAGAACCAGATCACTGGACTCACGGCGGGTAATAAACTGCTAATAGAAAGCACAAGGGAGTGGGTTTGAATTAAGCCCCAGACCAGCACTACGCTGCCGATGGCGCTTAAATAAATCCATTGCTCAGTGGTGATGCCGGCGGTTTTCTTTAAAATTCTTGCGGGATCTCTGGGTTCGGCGAAGCCCTGCAGGTGTTTCTTACCCCGAATAAACACCAATAAACCCGCTAACATGCCTAAACCTGCCAAACCAAAGCCGTACTTCCAGCCATAGGTTTCACCTAAATAAGCACAAATCAGCGGGGCCAAGGTGGCGCCTAAATTGATGCCAGCGTAGAAAATGGTAAAGCCTGAATCCCGCTTTGGAGATGACTCGGGATACAGCTGACCGACTATGGTGGAAATATTGGGTTTTAAAAAGCCCACACCGACAATGATCAAGGCGAGGGATAAATAGAACACCTGCAGTGCTTGTTCATCGCGCTGAACTTCACCGGCGACGATAACCGCTTGATGGCCTTCAAAGGCCATGCCTAAGTGGCCGAGGACCAACAAAATACCACCGAAGATCACCGCTTTACGCATGCCGATATAGCGGTCGGCCAATAAACCTCCCACCACGGGCATGGCGTACACTAAGGCACCGTATGCGCCAATGACGTTATAGCCAAATTCGTCGGTAAACAGATGATATTTAATCAGATAAAGAAACAGTAACGCCTTCATGCCGTAGAAGGAAAAGCGTTCCCACATTTCGGTAAAAAAGCAGACAAACAAGCCCTTAGGATGCCCAAAGAGCATTTCGGGCGGGGGCGAACCCTGTGGGCCTTGCATAGCGTGCGGAGGATGTTGTTCTGTTGACACTTAAGACTCCCATTGCTGGCGCTTCATGCACCAAGCTTCGATTGATTCATTTTATCGTAATGAATTTTATTAATTATTTTTCATTATTAGTGGTTATTGCAGCCTTGTTGATTGCTAAAAGACGCCGCAGTAGCTGCAGTTAATCACACTCGGATGCTATGGAACAGCCAAGGGACTTGAAACTGATGAATATTTTGCTTAATTCACCATTTTGCCGTTCTTTGAAACTGTGGTTAACCTGCTTCTGAGTCAGACTGAGTGGCTCAATTAATTCATTTTCAGTTAATCAATGAGTGCTAAATAGTGGCCAGAATTCGACTGAGTTAGTTTTTAAAGATGGCTTTAGGGCTTTGATTCTTTGCAGATTTGATGTTTAAGGCGTCGTTTAGCGAGCCGCTTAAGGTATTGCTAAAGATTTTGTTTAGCTCTTGTTTATCCCTTGTTTTAAGCGCGTGCTTGATATCGATTCTGTGCTGTTGAAGATACCCCCACAACATGAGAACTTAGCGCTAGCGGCTTTGTACTTTTATAAAGGGATATTTTCATGGGATTTTCTATTAGTGCCATTAGTGCTGTTAGTGTAATGGGGGCGATTCGTCATAGTGTGAAGGCTTTTACCTTGTTAGCTGTACTCACCAGTGCGAGTGGCTTTATTGGGATACAAAATGTTTATGCTGATACTGCCAGTTCAGTAGTGATGAGTGCTGAAACAGCGAGCGCTGAAGCGAGTGTCGATACGGCCACTGGATCAGCAGCGCAAGTTCTTGCGTTAGTGGGAAGTTGGCAACTAGTCTCAGGTCGCTATTTAAATGAAAAGCACGAATGGGTGGATTATCAGATCCTCAATTTGAGTGCAATTAAAGTGATATCAGCGCGGCACTTTAGTTTTACCACCATGAAGAATGTGGACGGTGTCAGCCAGTTCTGGGCAGCGGGCTCTGGGACTTATCAGGCAACGGCGACTGAGTATACAGAGCGGCCAGAGCTGAACCCTTTTGGTGCCACTAAAGGTGCGGAGTTTGTGTTTAGTTATGCCATTAAGGGTCAAGAGTTACATACTCAAAGAGTTGAAAATGGTGAGTTAAAAGAAGTCGAAGTTTGGCAGCGACTCGACTAGAAATCGCAAACAACCGTTTGTTAGCGTTAGGACGTTATTACGCCCGAAAGCAAGGTAACGAGTCGACTTCGCTCTGCGTCGGAGACTTGCGTATCGGTTGCACAACAGTGTTGAATGAAATAGGTATTAGATGCCAATGGCGGTGGATATAAGCTCAATTTTAATCAATTAGCTTTTGATGTTAAGAATGATTTATCTGGATAGTCACTGTTTTGATACCTAGGATTCCTATGGGTTTTCAGACTCAGTTATGCTGATTTCGCTCAGCCGTTATGTTGGTTATTAAGGAGACTTATGGAGTTTTTTACCACCCTATTTGTGGGTTACCCGCTTTGGGTTTGGTTGATGTTTTTCGGTTTTGTGCTGGCATTATTGGCCTTCGATCTTGGCGTATTACACAAGGAGCAGCATGAAATTACCGTGGCCGAAAGTTTAAAGCTTTCAGCCTTTTATATCTGTATGGGCTTACTGTTTGGGGCTTGGCTCTGGTGGTACAAGGGCTCAACGGCGGGTATGGAATACCTGACGGGTTATCTGATTGAAAAATCGCTGTCTATGGATAACGTCTTTGTTATCGCCTTAATCTTCAGTAGTTTAGGCATTCCGCGTTTATACCAACACAGAGTGCTCTTCTGGGGTATTTTGGGTGTAATAGTGCTACGCGCGATTATGATTGGCCTTGGCGCAGTGCTCGTTGCCCAGTATCAAGGCGTACTGGTGTTATTTGGACTCTTCTTGATTTTCACTGGCGTGAAAATGCTCTTCTCCAATGACGAGCACAGTGATATCCAAGATAATAAGTTTTACAAATGGTTACGCACTAAGATGCGCTTTACGCCGACACTGCATCAGGAGAAGTTCTGGGTACGGGGTGAAGATCATCAGTTATCAAAAGGATGGTGGGCGACGCCGTTATTTTTAGCGTTGATCTTAGTGGAAACCGCAGATTTAGTGTTTGCGGTCGACAGTATTCCAGCCATTTTTGCGATTACCCAAGATCCTTTCATCGTTTATACCTCGAATATCTTCGCGATTTTGGGGTTACGTGCCTTGTATTTTGCCTTGGCGGCCATGGTGCACCGTTTCGAGTACCTTAAATACGCGTTGTCGGTGGTATTAGTGTTTATCGGGGTAAAAGTGGGCTTAGTGTATTTCAATCACGAGGGCATAGTGGACTTTACTATTCCAACCGCACTGTCTCTTGGGGTGACGTTCGGCCTGTTAGTTGCCGGGGTCTTGTTTTCGCTGTGGAAAACGCGCGGCCAAGAAATCGATAAATAGGGAAATAGAGAAATAGTTTGCGCGACTCGTGGCGAGTCCAATAACGAATCTCTTGGCCGTTTAGCCCATGCTAAACGGCCTTTTTTATATTCTTACTATCCGAATCGTTGAGCTTTACAGAGGATGTTAAAAAATGAGGATACTAAAAATTAGTCTATGCTTACTTTGAGTCGCCGCTGGTGCCGAGACTCACAAAGGGAGTTTTTAGGACTAATACTCTTCAAGGACGATATTATGAAACTTAACATTGCCGCCATACTCATGCTCTCAGTTTGTTCATTGACCACTGTCAGTGCAAAAGCTGCAGACAAACAAGCAACTGATACAGCATCTAATGTAACTTCCACTTGTACTGGAGCATACCCAAGTTACTTCCAAGACCCCGCGTTCAATAAAACAGGTATGTGGGACAATCAAGTCATCATCAACCAAGCTTATTCGGGCTGGAAGGGACCCATTTTTAGCTTGAGCGATGCCTATTCGAGTGCGCAGCAAGATAATGCTGCACCTTGGCTTGAATTCAATCCCTTCGATAAAAGTCTGAGTGAGACAGATAAAAATACCCAAGCGTGGAAATACCTTTGGGCTGTGATGAAGTACATTCAAGAGGGGAACATCGACAAAGGCGATATCAGTAAGGACTGGGATTTGTGTAATAACAAGGTTCGCTCTTGGTACCATATTCCCTATCAGACCTATGATCCTATGAGTGGGCGGGAATTTATCCACGGCTTGACCCGCGAAGCCCCCGTCACTATGGAGATAAAAGGCCAAGGCTCCCTTAAAACCACTATGTGGGCGGTGGGGTTTTATAATCCTCAGGCGGCTAATAGCATTGGCAAGGTATGGACGGGAGCGCCGTCACCTGTGATGCCGCAGCAAAATTTTGTATTTAATGAAGGCAGTGTGATCGGCAAATTACTGTTCACCACAGCAACGCCCAATAATTATCCTTTCCTCGAAAACGTACCCGTTTGGCAAGCCAATATCAGCGCCAGTGATTTCTGCGAATGTAAAAATGCCGATGGCAGTGCTTGCAGTTTCCAACAGGAAACAGAGCAATGCCCGCGCTCTGTCGCCGATGTGTACTTATTACAGTTTGACATCGCAGTGCGTGACAGCCGCTCGCCCGTGGGCTGGGCCTATGGCACTTTTGTCGCCGATGGTCAGTTTAAAGCGAAAGAGAAAAATCCTTGGGATCGTATCTCTCCACTGGGATTAATGTGGGGTAATGATACGCCGCCTGCCACAGTGGGAGCGGCAGCATTCCCTCAAAACCCAATCACAGGGCTTAAGGATAGCGCTGTATTTCAAGAGGTCGTTGGTCGCTTGAATGAGCACACCAATGCGGGACACTTAGGGTGTAACGGACGTTTAAATGGCCCTGCGGATAACGCATTAAGTAGCTGTTTATCTTGCCATCAAACCGCATCCGTTCCTGATAGCACTAATAATACTCCGGCAATCATGTACCAATTTGCCTCGTATCAAGAGCCGGGCAGTGGTCAATGCTTAACATCGCCCAGCGCCCTCGATTTATCGATTGACCAAGTGTATTTCAAAACCTTTATGTGCTCAGCATCCTTTGTTGGACCAAGCAACATAGTCCCCGTACCTAAATATGCCCAAGGGCAAAAAGAGTGGATTTCAACTGACTTTTCATTGCAGCTCAGCATCAGTCTCACCCAGTGGCAAGAATGGCAAGAAGACCAAGATAACCTGAAAAAGAACATCAAAGTGCGCGTATTCGAGGGCACTTTACCTTCTCGCTAATGTTGAAGTTTATGTAACTAATTGTATTTAGTACGCCATCTCAGATTTGACGGCATATTTCTACTTTTATATTGTATTTCAATAACAAGGGGCTCAAATAGAGTCCCTTTTGCTATTTTAGTGATTCACAATATACAGTTTGTTTTTCTGGCTAGCATTCTGTAAGTGCATGAATATCTTGATAACTACTGTAAGGGTTAAGTTTATGTGATAGTTTGTCGGTATTTTGAACTCACAGAAGCAAGAGGGAAGCATGCTGACTATTTCTAATCTCACTAAAACTTATGATAACGGTGTTAAAGCACTCGATGGTGTTGATTTAACGATTTCCAAAGGGATGTTTGGTTTACTTGGACCCAATGGCGCGGGCAAGTCATCACTGATGCGTACCATTGCCGCCCTGCAAAGTGCAGATAGCGGTAGCATAGTATTTGACGGTATTGATGTATTAGCCGACCCTCAAGCGCTGCGTAAAACCTTAGGTTATTTACCCCAAGACTTTAATGTTTATCCGCGTATTAGCGCCTATGACCTGTTAGATCATTTAGCCATTCTTAAGGGGATTAATCAGAGCAAGCTGCGTAAAGAAGCGGTTGAAGGATTACTGGCTCACACCAATCTTTATCAGCATAAAAATAAAGCCGTGAGTGGTTTCTCTGGCGGTATGCGTCAGCGCTTTGGTATTGCTCAGGCCTTACTTGGTGATCCTAAGTTATTGATTGTTGATGAGCCTACCGCGGGTCTTGATCCTGAAGAACGTAACCGTTTCCATAACTTGCTGGTGAGTTTAGGCGAGGAAAAAGTGGTGATCCTCTCGACGCATATTGTTGAGGATGTGTCTGAACTCTGCGCCAATATGGCGGTATTAGCATCGGGTAAGATCTTGCTTCAAGGCAATCCCCACCAATTAGTGAGTGAGTTAACGGAAAAGATTTGGACTAAGACTGTGAGTCAAGCGCAGGCGCAGGAGCTCGAAGCGCAATTGCCTGTGATTTCTAAGCGTTTATTCGCGGGCCGCACAGTACTGAATGTGATGGCAGAGACCTGCCCCGAAGGATTTATCCCAGCGACAGCTGGGCTTGAAGATCTGTATTTTTCTACCTTACACAGTCATCGCCGTCAGGCTGCCTAAGGAGATATCAATATGTTGTTATCAATGCTTAGGTTTGAGTGGCGTTATTATTTACGTCAGCCATCCTTTTATGTTGTTTCTTTTCTATTGTTTTTAATGAGTTTTCTATCTGTCGCATCTAACAATATCCAAATTGGTAGTGGCGGCGAGGTGATGAAAGACAGCCCATTTGGTATTACCCAAACTATGTTGATCATGGGATTAATTTCCATGTTTGCCGTGGTGAATTTTGTGGGCAGCACGGCTATCCGCAATCATCAGCATTTGATGGAAGAGCTGATTTATAGCAAACCCCTATCGCCATTTGCATATCAATTTGGCCGCTTTTTAGGCAGCTTTGTTGTAGTGATGATGGTATTCGCGTTTATTCCCATAGGGTTAATGCTCGGTTCCTTTATGCCATGGGTCGATGCGAGCCGCTTTGGGCCTTTTGTGTTATCGAATTATCTTGTGCCGTATTTTTTGCTCGCCATGCCGAGTTTGCTGCTTATCTCCACTCTGTTCTATGCGATGGCAAGTCGTTTTCGTTCCTTAATGGCGCTTTATCTGACTGCAGTGGCTATGTTGGTGCTCTATACCCTAACGGGCGAAATGGCGAGTCAGCCGCAATATCGCACCATAGCTGCCTTGCTTGATCCCTTTGCGCTGCGCACCTTTGCCGAAGTGACTCGTTATTGGACCATTAGTGAGAAGAATAACCAGTTAATTGAATTCTCTGGGCTAGTGCTGCAAAACCGCGCGCTATGGTTTGGGATTGCCTGCGTGTTACTGGCCGTTTCCGGGATTTTTCGTCAGCCGAGCTTGACCAAGAAGCGTGAGAAAAAATCTGATAAAGCGGGAATAGTGCCCAGCTTAGTGCCTTTGGCACAGTTGGCTATGGCAACTGAACCTAATGGTCGTCAGCAATTTTGGACGCGCGTTAAATTTGAAGTACGCCAAGTGCTGTTTACCGCGCCATTTGTGGTATTAGGCGTGCTGACGATTTTCAACTTAGTCGGCCCCATGTTCGATGATTTTGGTTGGTATGGCACATCTAACTGGCCATTAACCCAAGATATGGTGGATAACATTGCCGGCGCGACGGGGTTATTGATGGTGATAGTGCTGATTTATTACAGTGCAGAAATCGTCTGGCGTGAACGCAGTTCAGGAATGGGGGATATCGTCGACAGTGTTCCCGTATCAAACTTAAGTTTTTGGGGCTCTAAGCTAGTATCTGTGATCATAGTGATGACCTTGCTGTACGTGCTCGCCATGTGTACCACCATCGCCTTCCAACTGATAAAAGGTCAAGCCAATCTTGAGATTGCTCAGTACCTTATTCGATTGGGATTTTATTACCTCTTGCCGCTGTTGATGACTGCTGTGCTGGCATTTTTCCTGCAAGTGCTTAGCCCAAATAAGTACGCAGGTATGGGTTTATTTGTTGCTTATTATCTAACGACGTTTGTCATGGCAAGCTGGGGATTTGGCCATAGCCTGTATAACTTTGGTCAATCGCCAACCTTAACTTACTCCGATATGAACGGCTACGGCTGGGGCTTATTAAGCCATGCACTCTATATGATTTACTGGGGGGCTTTTAGCTTTATCCTGTTTGTTTTAGGTTATGGTTTGTATCATCGCGGACCGCAGCAGAGTCTTAAAACGCGTCTGAGCTTACTGGGCTATCAGCTTGGTTTTAGTGGTAAAGCCATTGTTAGTGTTGCCTTAGTGGTGTTTTTGGGTATGGGTAGTTATTTGTTCTACCAGACCAAAGTGGTGAATCAGTTCCTCACTCAAGATGAGATCACAGATCTGCAAGCCGATTATGAGAAGGCCTTTAAGCAATACCAAGACATGCCGATTTTAGTGACCACTAAGGTCAATGCGAATGTCGATATTTTCCCTGAAGATCGCAAAATTGTCGCTAAGGTGATGTTTGAATGGCAAAACAAGTCGGCTAAACCGATCGAGAAGATGCTAGTGCAGTTGCCCGAACACACTCAGGCAGATACGGTAAAAATCAATATTCCTAATGCTAACTTAGGTGAGTTTGATAGCCGCTATCGTAATACTTGGCTGACCTTTTCGACGCCAGTGCAGCCTGGGCAAGTGGTGCAAGGGGATATCCAACTAGTACGCGAGTCGGTGGGTGTTGCTGAATCTGGCTTTGATATGTCAGTGGTTGAAAATGGCACCTTCATCAATAACTTTGAGCTATTGCCGCTCTTTGGTTATCAAGATGGCTATGAGCTGATGGATCGCCACGAGCGCCAAAAGCGCGATTTAGCCGAAAAAGCACGTGCGAATAAACTTGAAGACAGCCGCTATTACACGCAAAACTTCTTTGGCGTCGATGGCGATTTCATTCAATTTGAAGCCACTATTTCGACAAGTGCTGATCAAATTGCATTAGCACCAGGATATTTGCAAAAACAGTGGCAGCAGGATGGGCGTCAGTATTTCCATTATTCGATGGACAGCCCTATGGTGAACTTCTATGCCATTATTTCGGGCCGTTATCAGGTAGAAAAAACCGAGCATAATGGTGTCGCCGTTGAGGTCTATTACCACGCAGATCACCCTTGGAACGTTGCCCGCATGATAGAGTCAGTTAAAGATTCTATCGATTACTACACACAAGCATTTGGGCCTTATCAGCACAAACAAATGCGGATCATGGAGTTTCCGGGTTACCGTAGTTTTGCACAAAGTTTCGCTAATACAGTGCCTTACTCTGAACGTATTGGTTTTATCACTGATTTACGCAACGAGGATAATATCGATCCTGTGTATTACGTCACCGCCCATGAAGTGGCGCATCAATGGTGGGGACATCAAGTGGGTGCTGCTGACGTACAGGGTAGCGCTGTGATATCCGAAAGCTTGTCACAGTATTCGGCGCTTATGGTGTTGGAGAAAAAGTACGGCGATAAAATGATCCGTAAATTCTTGAAATATGAATTAGATAGATATTTACGTGGCCGTTCATCCGAGTCCATAAAAGAGATGCCTTTGCTGCGCAGTGAAAATCAGCAGTACATTCATTATCAGAAAGGCTCAGTGGTGATGATGGCGATTAAAGATGTGTTAGGTGAAGCGAAACTCAACGCTAATCTCAAGGCATTTTTAGCGCGTTATCAGTATCGTAACGATCCTTTCCCAACCACATTGGATTTGGTGAGTTACCTTGAGCAAGGGGCAGATGAAGCGCAGGCTCGCTTTATCGATGAGTCTTTTAATGAGATCACGCTCTACGACCTCAGGTTAACCAATGCGGTAATGACGACTCTGCCTGATGGCAAGACGCAAGTTGAGCTGACCGTCTATGCCAGCCGCAAGGTGGCCAGTGGTAAAGGTGAAGAAACCGAACAACCTTTAGATGCCATGATTGATATCGGTGCTTTTAGTGCTGATCCCGATAAGCTGAAGGACGATAAACAGGTGTTATTAATTGAGAAGCACAGACTTGTTAGTGGCGAAAACAAGTTGACGATCACTTTGGCTGATAAACCCAGTTATGTGGGAGTCGATCCCTTTGTGAAACTCATCGACAGAGATGCGAAGGACAATATCTTTAAGTTGTAAATCAGTTATCAAACAAGCTCGTTAACACCTACGCACTATCCGGCATGAATGGTCAGATAGTGCGTTTTTTATGCTCAGCCTTAGTTTATGCCGAAATTAAGCCTCAGCTCATTTTGAAATTAATGCAAATTAGCTTGTTCTTCGCCGCTGTTTTTCCTAATGTGATTGCAAATGATTTTCAATGAGGCGTGTTATGAATACCCATCTGCAGTTACAGGTAAACCATTGGCTTGAAAATGATCCTGACCCTCGCACTCAATCCCAATTACAAACCCTAGTCGATAGTGGCAATGAAGCCGAACTCGCGGCGCGCTTTGCCGGTCGCTTAGAGTTTGGCACCGCAGGATTACGCGGTGTGGTCGGCGCGGGACCTATGGGGATGAACCGTCTGGTGATCCGTCAAACCTCGGCAGGCCTTGGTGCTTATCTACTTGATCAGATTAAAGATGCCGCCGAGCGTGGTGTGGTGATTGGTTACGATGGTCGCCACGACTCATTCAATTTTGCTCATGATGCGGCGAGTGTGCTGACCGCTATGGACATTAAGGTGCGCTTAACGTCTAAAGTGGCGCCGACACCGCTGGTAGCCTTTGGGGTGAAACATTTTAATGCGGCAGCAGGCATTGTAGTGACCGCGAGTCATAACCCGCCGCAATACAATGGCTATAAAGTGTATTGGGAGAATGGCGCGCAGATTATTCCGCCCCACGATTCTGGCATTGCCGCGCAAATTGAGCGCGCCGCGAATCAAGCGATTCCGTTTTTAGAACATGATGAGGCGGTAAAACAGGGTAAGTTGATTCTGTTGCAGGACGATTTTTACCAAAGCTATCGCCATGGCGTGCAGCAAGCTGAGGTGCTGCAAAACCATACGGCTCCAGAAAAGGTCAGTTTAGCCTATACCGCCATGCACGGCGTGGGCGCTGAAATGGCTGAAACCGTATTGAAAGATGCGGGTTTCACCCAAGTTTATTCGGTTGCCTCCCAACGTGAACCCGATGGCGATTTCCCGACGGTGAACTTCCCCAATCCGGAAGAAAAGGGCGCGATGGATTTAGTGATCGCCGAGGCGAAAAAACACGGCGCTATGCTCGCCTGTGCTAACGATCCCGATGCCGACCGTTTTGCGGTCGCTGTGCGCCGTGAGGATGGCGAATACCAGATGCTAACGGGCGATCAAGTTGGTGTGCTCTTTGGGCATTACTTGTTATCTCATGCTAAAGATAATCAGCGACTTACGGGTACCACGATAGTGTCATCGAGTCTGTTATCTAAGATTGCTCAAGGGTTTGGCACGCAAAGCTTTACCACGCTCACCGGCTTTAAGTGGTTGATGAATGTGGGTATCGCGAAAACGTCCCCTGAGGATCAATTCCTGTTTGCCTATGAAGAAGCCCTTGGCTACACAGTTGGCAACATGGTGTGGGACAAAGATGGCTTGTCGGCGCTGGTGGCATTTGCCCAATTAACTGCCGAGCTGGTGGCGAAGGGGCAAACGATTTGGGACAGACTCGAGCAAATTTACCGTGAGCATGGCTTCCATCTCAATGCACAGGTGAGTATTGCACTAAAACCTGACACGCCTAATATTGGCGCCTATTTACGCAAACATCCCCCCGTGAAGATTGGTGAGCAAGACGTGCTCTCAACCGATGATTTAAAAGCTCTTGAGCGTCGTTTTGCCGATGGTAGCGTTGAGAAAATCGACTTGCCACCGAGCGATGTATTAACCTATTGCCTAGCGGGTGGCGCTCGGGTGATCGTTAGGCCATCTGGTACTGAACCTAAAATTAAGTGCTACTACGAAGTGGTCGAAACTATGGTCGATACAGATACCTTAGCCAGTGCCCAAGCGAGAGCGAGCAAAGCCATGGATGATTTTATTCAGGCGCACCAAGCCAGTTTGCCAAAGTAACGCTTTTAACTGCTAAGCCAAAAACCTTAACATTCACTTTTATTAAAAGGCTACTGACATCATGCTGTCAGTAGCCTTGTTTTATTCTTGTTGTCGCCCGTTAATGATTCAGTCCTGAATTTTATAAATAAGGTTTGAATCATTGATATTTTTCAACAAGGAGAAAGTGAAAATGTTATCTATTGCACCGTTAGTTTGGGGTGAAATTCCTGTCAGTGACATGAACCGTGCCGTTGCTTTTTATCAGCAGCATTTTGGGGTTGAGTTTAAACGTGACGATATGGAAGACATGGAATATGCGACGATAGTCACCGAAGATGCGAGTGCGGCGAGCATAGGGTTAGTCAAATGCAGCATGAGTCAGCCATCGATGCAAGGCAGCACTGTATATCTGCATTTCAGCGCACAATTGCAACCTTTAGTGGATAAACTTATCGCAGCAGAGGTGACGATTATCCTGCCAGTCACACCGATAAAAGATGGTGAGTGTGGTTATATCGCGTTATTTGCCGATAGCGAAGGTAACAAAGTGGGTCTGTGGTCTAAGGATAAGTAGTCGTAAGTGATTAATGTATTAGCGTCGTGGCCTTAAGGCACGACGCTAAAATCACGCAATTAACTAAAGTATGGGTTTAGATTTCTATGGAAGAAACAAAGATGGACGTGGTTTATATTGATGCTCGACCGCTACTTGGACTGAGTACCCGCACGAACAATCGGGCCGAAATGTCCGCCGATAGCGCTAAAATTGGCGGTTTATGGCAAGCCTTTTTTGAATCATCCCAGCTCACCGCTATGCTCAATTCGCCCATGTATGGCGTGTATTATGACTATGAGTCAGACATGAATGGCGAGTTTGCTGTGCTGGTGGGCAAGGCAATTGATGCCCCTGTTGAGGCAAACCACTTCACGTCGCTGGATCTTGAAGCCGGTAAATACCTTAAATTCACCGGTCAAGGTGACATGCCCCAGTGTGTTATCGATCTTTGGGGACAAGTGTGGGGCTATTTTAGTGCTAACGATTGTCCGCATCAGCGCCGTTATCAAACTGATTTTGAAGTCTATCTCAGCGCCACTGAGGTTGAGATTTATATCGGGATTTTATGATTTAAATCGTAAATTATCACTCAAGTGAGTATCAGGATATGTCAGTGATTTATGTAAACTCACAATGCTTAATCAACGGATAGGCAACTAAAGGATTGAATCAGAGTCAATGCGCCGCGCCGACCGCCTATTTCAAATAGTGCAAATTCTTAAACATAAACGCCTGACCACAGCCCAAGAGTTGGCTGAACGGTTAGAGGTGTCCACGCGCACGATTTACCGTGACGTGCAGGATTTGTGTCTAAGTGGCATTCCCATTGAAGGGGAGGCGGGTGTCGGCTATTTGTTGCGCCACGAGGTCAATGTTCCGCCCTTGATGTTTAACGAAGCCGAACTCGAAGCGATTCAAGTTGGCATGCGTATGGTGCAAACTTGGGGTGGCAAGGAGCTTGGTAGCGCCGCGAGGCAGGCGATGATTAAAGTCGAAGCCGTACTACCAAAACGACTACAAGCCTATCAATCCTTGATGTTTTCACCGGATTTTTACCTCGAATCCAATGAGTTCCAATTCCTCGATCCGCTGCGTAACTCAGCTCAGCGCCGCGAATACGTCAAACTCTTCTATCAAGACGTCAAACTCGATGTCACCGAGCGGGAAGTGCGCCCGCTCGCCATCTATTTTTGGCGTGGCACTTGGACCTTACTGACTTGGTGTGAGCTACGTTCGGCTTTTCGTAATTTCAGGGTCGATCGCATCACAGGCCTTGTGCGGCTGAACCGTCATTTTCCGATAACTTCAGGGCAAGAATTAGATGATTTCATTGTAATGACTAAATATTGATTAGTTTATCGCTCTCGCTGCCATTAAGTGCTAACTATAAAAAATTGTAAGAATTTATATTTAAATTTTTTCAGTTTATTTTAAGTTAATACTTATTTTGATTGTGCTCAGTTTTAAGGCTTTGAAGATATTTAATAACTTCAAAAAACTTCACCTATTACCAATAAATTTGTAAAGTAGTGTTAATGACAATGTAAGTCTTTAGTCTGATTTTTCGTGACTCCAATTATTTTCATCATCAAGTTTTACCTTTGGATTGTTTTTATGTGTTTGATATTTATGGGTTTAATATAATGTCGTCCTGCTTGATGAAATTAAATTGTTAATTGATTTGAAATTTATGTTTGTAAAATGTTTTAACTCCTTCGTTATTGTTGCATTATATATTTAAGTGAAAATTTTAGTTGTCCAGTTATCTAGATGATAACTGGATTTTCACTTTGAAGAAAAATATAAGAATATTTTGATGTTTAAAGGGAGATATAACATGTTTAAGGGTTCTAAATTAGCTTGTTCAATTAAGCTAGCCTGTGCATTCGGAGTTGTTGCATCTTGCACTTTTCCTGTAATTGCAGAGGAAACACAAGCAAATGATCAAATAGAAAAAGTTGCTGTAACAGGCTCTCGTATTGCTAAACCAGAATTAACTCAACCATCCCCAATCGTTAGTATTGGAGCTGAAGAATTGGCTAAGTTTGGTAACTCTGACCTTGCCAGTATACTTTCTGAGTTACCTTCTATTGGCGCGACTAATACTATTATTGGTAACAATAATAGTAATGAGAGCGCGGGTGTGAGCTCTGCTGACTTACGACGTTTAGGTGCAAACCGTACTCTTGTGCTCGTTAATGGCAAGCGACATGTAGCGGGCGAACCTGGTTCAGCTCAGGTTGATTTATCGACCATTCCAGCAAGCATGATTTCAAGAGTTGAAATCGTGACTGGTGGTGCCTCAGCTATTTATGGTTCCGATGCAGTATCTGGTGTTATTAACATTATCTTAAAAGAAAACTATCAAGGTTTTGAGTTTAATGCCAGGACTTCAGGTTCATTAGAAGGTGTCGGTACACAAGAGCATTCTTTTGACATGCTAACCGGTGCTGATATTGCCGATGGCCGCGGTAATGTGACTTTCTTCGCTGGTTATGACCGTACTAAAGAAGTGATGTCACGTGATATTCGCCAGTTTGATTCATGGGGAACAATTATCAACCCTGATAGTAAAGGGGAAGATGATGGAATTCCTGATAGATTACGTGTGCCAAAAGTCTATTCAGAAATGATTAGCGCTACGGGCGTTATCAATGCCTTTGGTGGTGCAGGTGGTCGTTGGGCATTTGATCAGGCTGGTAACCCTCTAGTGCAAGTTGAACGTGACGGTGACAATAGTTTCGCATTTGGTTCTTTCCCTAATGGTTGTGATACCTGTTTCGATACAGAGTCCTATGAAAACTATATTCCAGGAGTTGAACGTATTACTGTTGGATCATCATTTAATTTTGATTTAAATGATAATATTCAACTTTATAGCGACTTTAAGTACGTTAAGGCGGATATTCGTCAGCAGTTCCAGCCATCATTCCGTTTTGGTGATGACACCGTAAATGTTGTAGATAATGCCTTTTTGGATGAAGGTTTACGTAAAACGTTATTGGATGCCGGTCAGACAGAAGTTGTTTTTGCAAAGTTTTTTGATGAGTTAGGCAACCGCAGTGCTGAGAATACCCGTGAGTTGTTCCGTTATGTAGGTGGATTTAAAGGTGGTTTTACTTTAAGTGAAACAATTTTTAATTATGATACTTACTTCGTATATGGTGAAACTCGAAATCAACGTAAAACATTGAATGATTTAATACCAGATAATTTTGTTGCTGCGTTAGATTCGGTTATCGATCCTGCAACAGGTTTAGCTGCGTGTCGAAGTCAAGTGCCTAGTGCGCAGGGGCCTGGGTATAAAGATCCTGCATCTGTAAATGGTGGTGATTGTGTTGCTTATAATCCTTTTGGTTTAGGTCAAGCATCCGCGGAAGCCCGTGATTGGATATCTGCTGACGTTACACGTGAAGATAAAATTACTCAGCAAGTAATTGGTGGAACATTAGCAACCGATTCAGCCGAGCTATTTGAACTTCAAGGTGGCCCAGTTGCTATGGTTGTTGGTTTCGAATATCGCGAAGAGACTTCTGCTTCCGTTACCGATGAATTTACTAAGGCTGGATTTTTAACGAATGCTGCAACACCAGACTCTTATGGTGAATACGATGTAATGGAATACTTCCTTGAAGTAAACGTTCCATTAATCAAAGATTTAGCATTTGCTCACGAGTTAAGTGTTGATGGTGCTTATCGCCATGCTGATTACTCACACTCAGGGAAAACTGAAGCTTGGAAAGTTGGGTTGTTTTATGCTCCATTTGAACAACTGAGTTTACGTGGTACTTACGGTGAGGCTGTACGTGCTCCTAATATAGCCGAGGCATTTAGCCCTCGTTCACCAGGATTTGCTCGTGTCTCTGATCCATGTGATGCCGACAATATTAATGATGATCCAGATCGCATTGCAAACTGTGCAGCTCTTGGCGTTCCTGTAGGCTTCCAAGCTAATGATAACGTCTCTGTTGATATTATCTCTGGAGGTAATCCTGATTTAGATCCGGAAACATCAACTTCCTTTACTGGTGGTATTGTTTGGGAACCTACTTTTGTTGATAAATTAGCGTTCACAATTGATTATTATGATATTGAAATCAAAGATGCTATTACATCAATTGCAGCACAGGTAGTTGCTGATAACTGTGTTGATGCAACAGGCTCTCCAGATAGCACTTTCTGTTCTCAAGTTGACCGAGATCCTACTACTCATGACATTACTTTGGTTCGTTCTGGATATTTAAATACTTCAGCGCTTTATACTAGGGGTATTGAGTTTCAAGCAAGCTACGGTTTGGATTTAGCTAGCTTTAACGCACCTGGTGAATTGAAGTTTAATTTACTTGCAAACCAATTGCTTGAACTTGAACAGTTAGAGTTCCAGAATCGTCCTGATGAAGTGAATGATGAAAAAGGCGAAGTGGGAGATCCAGAATTACAATTCCGATTAAGTGCTGATTACCGTTTAGATGATTTAACTGTAAGTTGGTCAACACGTTATATTGATCGTGTTGTTACTTATGATGTTTCTAAAAATGGCGGTTCACCTGAGGATTTAGCTCCTGGATATATTGGTTCTATGACTACACATGATTTATCTGCAACTTATCATTTAAGTGATAACGTTATGATAAATGGTGGTATTCGCAACCTATTTGACTCTTTACCACCAGGTTATACTAATGATGCTTTGTATGATCTAGTAGGTCGTAGAGCTTTCCTAGGCATAAAAGTAAACATGTAATTTAAGCGGTTATAGGTTTTTTCTAAAATGCAATCCTTATGGATTGCATTTTTTTACCGATTAGATTAAACATGAGTTGTGTTTTGCGTACATCTTTGCTGGTAAAGTAGACGCACTATATGAGCAGGACTTAAAGATAAGCCACTCGAATGAGTGGCTTTTTAATGGAGTTTTTAGCTATATTTTTATGCAAGCGCTATTAAACTATCTGAACACCTAAAGGTCATTTGAGCCATAGATTGGCGGTGTAATAACTTGTGAGCGATAAAGTATCTAGCCAAAAGCTTTTACATTCTCAAGTTAATTGAACGATTAAACTCACCGTTTTTAATTATTTAACATGACTTCGCTTGATTGCGAAATATTCAGTTTTTTGATTAAACCATCTTCATCATTATTTTGGATCTCGCCGACGGCAACTTGAATATTACGACTCAGTCCTAATTTTTGAGCGCTTTTAGGACGATTAGCAATATCTTCATCAGTTAGCGGATAGGATTCACTGGCATCAATATTAAATTGACTCGAATCTATTGCGGTAAATTTACCGCTGATAGGTGCGCCATGTTGTCTAACTATATTCGCCAATTGCCACTCAAAGCCACTTTTTGACTGTGCAGAACTAATCGCAGCAGGCCAATCCCATACACCATAACCGTTTATATCTTGATGAAGATATTGATCGACTAAGGCTTCTGGTCCATTAAGATTATTCGCATTCGCTCCGCCAAAGGTGTAAGGAAAATTAGGTCTGTTTGTTGGATGATTAATATGCGCATTACCTCCCCATTTTAAGAAGTTCTCATATTTTATATCGTACATCATATATAAACTTGAGGTGTATGGAACATCCGCCTTTTGTTTAAACAGAGTGATTGAGATATAACGTTTGCTGCGAGGCGGCATAATTGCTCGGTACTGTGCTTGACTAGAAATCGTTGTACTTTTACCGTTGGTTTCACTCCAACCTTGGCTGGCGGAAAATTCGGCACTGATTTCAGAACTCGCTCCGCCTATTCCTGGAATACCCACTTCATATTTATTGGTTACGCCAATTTTCTCGGAGAAAGAGAAATTATCGGTTTTGGCCCAGCTAGTGGTGTAATCATAGTTTAGGGTGGCTACACCGGTATCTTCGGTATCGCCCCAGTTGTAAATCACTACTGGAGCGGTATAAATAGCTTCACGATCATAAACTTGAGGTGAACCTAACTTTAGGTTTTGAGGATTAGTCACGAAATGGATATTTTGTAAATTCACCTTCAAACGTTCATTCGCTCTGTAGCCGCTTGCATAAGGATCATTGCCGTTATAGCGGGCTTTAAGACTGTATTCGTTGCTCGATTCTCTTCTGACTTCGATGTCTTCACCAACATACTGGGATGCCGTACCGCCAGCCCATGCATATCCAAGATGGTGTCCCAAGGAGAATAACGAGCTGATAAACGAGGGATCGTTAATCGCATCATTTTTAAGCGAATCAAGATCAGGGGCAGCGTGTTCTACCATTGACAGTTTTGGAATAGTATTCGGAATAGCAGCTTCGGCCAACAAAGAAACAGTTCCAAGTGCGGTTAAACAGGATAAAGTTAATATACTCAGGCTAGATTTTGTTCTCATGATTGTTCCTTTATTTTAATAAAATATGTCCTTTCATTGAGAGCGCCGATGGCAATTATATGTAGTCCTAAATCATATAAATAATCATTACTGCTAGGCACATCTAAAAACTAGCACTTTTATTTTTATTAAACAAAGTAAAATTAGATTAATTTAAATGGTGTTTAGTTTAAGTTAAAATTGTTAATTACTTTATTTTTAAACGGTATTTAAAACTTTATAATATAGTGTATTTACTTTAATTTTTAATAGGTTAATTTTTGTGCGTGGATTAATATTAATGGCATGGCGTATTTAATATTTATGCTGACTTTTTTATAAAAAACTTTTTAAATGGACTCTTTATGCCGAGATTTATATAAATAGTTATACTGAGAGTTATATCGAAAGCTATACCGAGATAAATACTGTAATAGATGCAGTAAATAACATGTTTGAGCGGAAGTCTTTAGGCAATGAATAGTGTGAATATGACTAGGTTAAGTATTTTTTATTTTTGGTTTGAGTCTTTGTTATTGCTGATAAATATCATCTTTCTCCATTATCGTCGATGTATGAAAGGCCGTTAAAGCCGCTACTGTTGTTGTAGAACCATAAGGGCATAGAAACATCAAGATTATGGAAGATAAAGATAATGTGAAAATGATTTTCTAAGAGACGACGTCTCAGATGGGATGAGATTGTGTAAAAGAGTCGTAGAGGCGGTTAAGTGCTTGATGCAAGAGTCAGTGCCACTGAGGGCACTGACTCTTTGTTTACTTAATGTTGTTTGCTTAATGGATAAAGAAAAACAGTCCCATACTCAACACTGTAGTCAGCAAGGTATTACGGGTGACGAGTGCGAGTATCGTCGCGACTACGGCGCAGATGAGATAGCTGTTGTCTAAGCTCAGATCGAGCTGGCCTTCTTGCACAAACACTATGGGCGCGAAGATAGCGGTCAATACTGCAGGGGCTGAGTAACTTAAAAAAGTTTGGGTGCCCTTACTTAATCGCAGCGGTAATTTAGGTTCGAGCAGTAAATGACGACTAATAAACACAACCGCTGTCATTGAGAAAATCATTAACCAAATCATGCTTTTTCTCCTGATGCAGATTTTGTCTCAATTTCAGTTTCGTTCTGACTTTTAGTCCCAGTGCCTATGTCAGCCTCTGTCTGGGCCTGTGTGTTTGCATGCTCAGTTGCGGATTGTTCCGCGCGTTCCGCTTCCTTGGTTACTTTGGCGTAAAGTACGCCAGTTGTCATTCCGGCTATGGCGGCGATCAGTAATCCCGCTTGAATTTCAAATAAGGCGCATACCACTGCAAGGGTGAGCGAGACTAATACACAGACGAGAATCGACGGTTTTTTTACCGTGGGCACGACCAGTGCGATAAAGGTGGCGGCGATGGCGAAATCTAGCCCAAGTTCGCCTAAGTTCTCGATAGCATTGCCTGCCACTATGCCAAGCAAGGTCGCTATGTTCCAGCCGATATAAAAACTCAAGCCGCCGCCAAGGGCGTACCAGCGATCGAACTTATGCAACTTGCCTTGATTGGCGATGGCAAACAGTTCATCTGTGAGCAAAAAGCCCAATGTCAGACGCCACTTTAATGGTAAGGGACTGATTTGACTGCGCATCGCCATCGCATATAACAGATGTCGCGAGGTGATGAGTAGCGTCGTAATTAAGATACTCCACAGACCAATACCGGCTTTGACCATGCCGAGCGCCACTAACTGAGCCGCGCCCGCGAAGATAATGGCTGACATGGCTTGGCTTTCAATGGGCGTGAGTCCAACCTCAATGGCGAAGGAGCCCGCTAAAATTCCCCAAGGAACCACTGCTATTGTCAGCGGCATCATGGCCAAGGTGCCTTTTAAAAAAGCCTTGGCTTTTGTGGGATGCGCGGGAGAAACATCAGATTCTAAAAGCTTGTCGGTTGTCACTTTGGCTCCTAAAAATAGCGGCGACACTAGGGTCGCTGTTAAACAATGAATGCTTGGATAAGGTTTGCTTGCTCTGTTATTACCGCTCAGTTAAGACTATTTAGTGACTATTTCTTAGAGACTAGTGTTTAGTCATGGCAGGCCTGTTATTAGCGGCCTGTTATTAGGGATAGAAAGCAAGCATGAGCATGGCAGATTAACCTAAAGTGGTTGTTTAGGCTTGGATAATATTGCGGCCTATTTCTTTGGCAAATTGCCCCGGAGTTACGCCGACTGTCTTTTTAAAATGCCGATTCAAATGGCTTTGATCGTGAAAACCACAATCGAGAGCGACATCAAGCAGTCGTGTGCCTTGTTTGATCTTCCCCTTGGCCAGTCTGACTCTGGCCTGAATTTGGTAAGCGTGGGGCGGTAAGCCGTAATAACGCTGAAATTGCTTGAGTAAATAATAGGGGCTTAATCCCGCAAGCATTGCCAGTTCTTCAAGGGATATATCGGCTGCGGGATGATCGTCGATAAAGGATTTCACCAGCGCTAATGAAGGCTTGGCCATTGCCGCGAGGTTGTCGCTTGGACGATGCTTGCCATGGCGCGCCATCAACTGCGTCAAGCTTGAATAGACTAAGCTTTCGCGCAGTAAGCGATTATCCGATGTATCTAAGGTAGTAAAGGTGAGGCGCAGCAGTTCGGCTAATTCAGGATCGTACACTACGGGCTCAGGGAAATAAGGCGCACCGCTGTTTGCTGCTCGCTCACTGTTAATACCGGCAAACTGCGCAGGGACTGGATACATGGCGCGATAGGACCAGCCGCCCTCAGTCGCGCTACAGCCATTATGCACTTCATCGGCATTGACGAGAATGATGCTGTGTTTTGGCGCCACATGGTTGCCACCGGTGCGATAAAAACGCTGCGCACCCGTTTCAATCACGCCGACTGTGTAACCTTCGTGGGTATGCCGACTAAAATTTTGTTTATGGTAATGGGCATTGAGTAACTCGAGGCCACCTAATTCATCGGCAATCTGGTAGGCCGCATGTTCTGTGTTCATCAAGCCTCCTTTCTTGAATGGATGAATGTGCGGGTTATGTCTGATAGTAACCCAGAAATCCTCAGCGCTTTTGTACAAAATTGCGCATATTGGATTTTGTTTTGCGCTTAATGACTGTTTATTAATCATTATTGCTAATATTGGTCACTTGATATTAGCCAGTTGATATATTAGCCGCTCGAGATATTAGTCACTTGAGATATTAGCCAGTTGATATTTTTGAGGGCTCAGTCTTGCTCGCGACTGGCTTTGCTTAGGTCGCCTGCTGTAATTGAGTCAGATCCGCGTCCGCGATGGCGTGTAGATACTGAGTGATTTTCTCTATCGGCCAATCCCACCAAGCGATGGCAATGAGCTCATCTATCACATCTTGCTCGAACCTGAGCTTGATGACAGTGGCAGGATTACCACCAACCACAGCGTAGGGCGGCACATCTTTTGTCACCACGGATTGACTGGCAACAATTGCGCCGTGGCCAATCTTCACTCCAGGCATGATAGTGGCGTTATAGCCAATCCACACATCGTTACCGATACAGGTGTCGCCTTTATGGGGTAAATCGGCGGGATTAGGCATTACCTTTTCCCAGCCATTGCCAAAGATATAAAAGGGATAAGTCGAGAAGCCTGACACTTGATGATTGGCGCCATTCATAATGAATTTCACGTCTTTAGCAATGGCGCAGAATTTACCGATAATCAGTTTATCGCCAATAAAGTCAAAGTGATAAAGCACATTCGACTCGAACCTTTCAGGTCCCGCAGGATCGTCATAATAGGTATAATCGCCGACGATAATGTTCTCGCGGGTAATAAAGTTTTTAAGAAATCCAACCTGAGGGAAGCCTTTCATCGGCGCTTTATCGTTGGGATTTGGGCCTAATTGGGAATGGGTTGTTGTGTCAGGCATAACTGTCTCCATCGTTAAAGTACGTCTTAACTCGTGCATTCTTTTATGCGATTGATGTGCGAATTTGTGGTGCCTATTTGCGATGTTGATTGTGGTGCCTGTGGTGGTGTTGATAGCCGGATGAGTCGGACTAGTACTCGCCCGTCACCACAAGTGTATTTTCAATAGGTTCAACCACTAAGGCAAGCGTAGTTTTGTCTCGCTTAAAGCCGACAGAGCAAATCGCCATCGCGCCGCTACCACAGATGATTTCAGGGTAATCTTCTGTCATAGACGCTTCATCTTCCGCTATGGGCGTTAACACCCAGCCAGCAGCCAATAAACTCGATTTCACCTCAGCATACTTTTTACCCCATAACGCGCTGGTGTCCTGTGCTTGAGCAAATAGAGGCAATGTGCCAAGGCTTAACATGATCAGTGGGAGAATGATTTTTCGCATATAAAATATCTTATTCCTATATGATTCCGGTTGGTCGCTTAGCGCTTGTGAGCGTGTTAACAGCAAATATTATTCATAGTTCCTATGCGCATTATCCCTATGTGCATTAGTTGGGGAAATCATGGCTGTTCTTGTTTATTCGTTTTATCAAATATTTTTTCATACAGTATCCGCGTCGATATAAAAATAACAACGAACACACCCGTATCAATAACAAATTTTAATGGATCAAAAGGGTCGCTAAAAATTTCGTAGTGAAAATCGAAGTATTTGAATAATAATTTGGAGCCAATAAAAGCAAAGATAAAAGAGGTAAAGAACTTCAATGGTTTTCCCTTAAAATATGTTGATAAATTAACCATTCTTTTTGGCGCGTTTGTACTCTTGTTGGGATTGATAAATCCCCAGTATGATCAGGCCAAATACGAAATAGAACATTTTTTGCGCTGAAAACTCGAGTGTCAGCGTAGGATGTTCTAGGTGGCGGTATAGAATACTGTGAGAAATTACCTCTGTTATCGTCAGAATAAATGGATAGCTAATTAATGCGATAGACGATATTTTTGCGAATTTGTACGTTTGAGGTTGTTTAATGAATTTTGCAATAAATAGTAACCCAAATGATAGCGTCAGATTGCTTATCCATAAAATAGCCGCCGTAATTCGTACTTGAGTATGACTGGCTTGTTCCGCATCGGGATAAACCTCTAATATCTCCTGCAAGTAGCTTGCTGGGCTCACTAATCCCCAAACAGGGTAAAGGCATAGCAGCACGGCAGTGAGCATTAAAATATATCTGATAAACATCCTTTTTCTCCGACAGATTCTGCTTAGAAAGCTATACTTGTTATAAAAATTATTACCTTAGCATTGTTTTTTACAAGTGGCGATGCTTTAGCTAAAACTAAATTATTGTGACAAAATCCTTGTTGTTGGATTGCATACTATTTTTTAGGCGCCAACAGCAGAATAGATAAGTAGCAAAGATAGCGGGATCGAAAATAGACCAATTAAACGGAATTTATTGTTGAAGTATTGAGCAGACCATAGCGCAAACTTTCTATGTAACCTTGGATGCGTTAATGCTAAGCCCATTCCGACACAGAACAACACAATACCTATCGCAAAAAGGTCTGTGGAAACTGAGTATCGGTTGAGTAATGGGTAAAAATGAGACCCGCAATAATTCGGCTGATCACCTCAGCAATATGGAAGTAGGGCTGCTCGCTAAATGAAATAATCCCCTTAGAGAAAGACTCAGGCTTTACAGCCATCACTAGACTTAATAACAACATCATTAAACCAAAAGCAGCAATGAAGTACATAGTGATCCCTTGGTATTATTTTTCTAGTAAGTGACTTCATTCCAGTTCATATATTTTTCGTGTGCAAGTTGTAACATTGCCTGATCTTCTGCTGTGTCACCATAGGCGTAAATACGTTCATAGCTGTTTAAGTCGAAAGTATGTCTGACTTTTATTGCCTTTGTCTCACAACTGACATCACATGTTGCATAATACCCCGATAAAATGCCATTTTTTACCTCTAACTCACTACTGATTAACGTTAATCCGAGCGGAGTACACCAGTGTTTTAAATAGACATCGAGTGACGCTGAAACAACTACGACGGTATCGCCATTTTCTTGGTGCCAGCGGATTTTGTTTAGCGCATGTGGCATGACATGTTTGGGGATCACTTCTTGGGCATAGGTAGCAGCCATAGTATTTAATTGCTGGTAATCACGACCACGGAAGGCAAGATAGCTAACAATCGGTCTTAGTTTTCGTGCCGGAAACCAGCCAATTCTATACAGTGAATAAAGCGGTAATAATAAACAGCCCGCGACGACAGTTCGTCTTTTAGAAGCCGTAAATCGTATAAATTTAGTGTACATATCCGCATCGGTTATTGTGCCGTCAAAATCAAATAATGCGAGATTCATGTATTTTCCGAGCCTGCTTTGATATTAAGTGTAGGTGCTATCATTAACCATCTCTTTTCTTTTATTTCAAATGCTTACCTAGTCTAACTCATGCGCCGTGAGTCAGAAAAACGTTATCAGGTACAACACAAGTTAGTCGAGCAACAGGATACACATGACTGAATGAATAAAGCATATTTATGTAAGTGACCGTTTGTGGCATGGATGCCACGGTCGAGCTTACAGGGATGTACTCGCAGCGAGTCACTGGAATAAATGTACTTTATTATTAACGTCTAAGTGGGGATACAGAGGCTTTTACATCATTCTTCGGTGATTAATGATCTCGCCGAATCGTTCAATCCTTCAGATTTCGGCGAATGATGGGATAGCCACAAATAGTATTGGGGCTATTCCATCATTCACAACTCGCTATTGGGCAACCATCGCCATGAGTGCGGGTAAAAACTCGTTATCTAGTGCGGCGATTTCACTTTGCTCGATTAGCACTTGATTGAGAATGTCATGGCTGGTGAGGGGGTTGGCGAGTACTACGCGAAACACCACAGTCGCTTGCCTAAAGTAGCGGGCAGGCTGAATGCGGGTGCGGGAGACGAAGGATTTACCCTGTTCGCGTTGGTGCTTTTGAATAAACTGAGTGAGGCCATCGAGCAACTCGTTAAAGCGGGCGACTCTTATCGCGTCTGCTTGCTCACAGGCCAGCTTCATGGCGGCTTGTACGCGGGCGGGGACATAACGATAAGTCAGCAGACACAGTTCTGGTTCAGTGACGAGCTCAAAATCCTCATGGGCTTTGATTTGCTCTGCAAAATAGCGCGCTTTTTCAAGGCTGTTGTTAATTAATATTTCATACCCATCGCGGCCGATGATCTGTAAGCAAGCGTGCACTAACATCGCCATGCCGGGGCGTGAACCTTCCAGCGTTTGGCTGCCTAAGTCCTTTGAACCACGTCGCAAAATATATTCGGCGTGATGGGCAATGGCGTGGGCAAACTCTGGATCTTTAAATAACACCATGCCCGCGCCCATAGGCACGTACATTTGTTTGTGGGCATCGATGGTGACTGAATCGGCAAGTTCGATACCAGCGAGTAAGTGGCGGTATTTATTGGATAATAAACTTGCGCCGCCCCACGCTGCATCCACATGGAAATGGCAATTTAACTCTTTTGCCAGCGCCGCTAACTCTGTCAGTGGGTCAACATTACCGGTTTCAGTGGTGCCAGCCACACCAACAATCGCCAACACCTTGATGTTTTTACGGGCAAGTTCAAGGGCGGCTTGGCGCATTTTCGCGACATCGACCTTGTTATCGCTGCCCGTGGGAATGCTGATGATATTGTCGCGGCCGATACCAAGCAGATCGACGGCTTTGCCCAGCGAATAGTGACCTCGCTCCGAGACTAAAATCGCTAAATCGTCATAGCCATAGTGGCGCAGTGCCTTGAGTAAGCCTTCGCGGCTGACGCCTTTAAACTCGCCATCGGCCTTCAATAATTGGTTACGGGCAATCCACAGGGCCGTGATGTTGGCCACTGTGCCGCCGGAGCAAAATGCGCCGAGGGAATGATTGGCGCTGTGCATCCAGCTTTGATAAAAATCCGTATCTTGGTCGTAAATCAAATGGTGCATCATGCCGAGCACTTGGCGCTCAAGCGGCGTAAATGCCTTTGAGGTTTCGATTTTGACCAGATTTTGATTCAGTCCCACCATCATTTTCGACAGCGGCAACACAAAGTAGGGCAGTGCCGACGTCATGTGGCCGATAAAACTTGGTGCCGCTGTGTGTACCGAATGCGCCACCAGATTTTGCATAATTTCGTCGGTGTAATCGGAAACAAAACGCGGCTGAGTTGGGATCTCAAAGGCTTGAAAATCGGTTTCAATTTCCGACAAGGGTTTTTCGAGCGCGGCGATACTGTCACCCAAAAAGCCTGCTAAGTCCTCGGAGAGCTTCTGCTCGATAATACTCAGCGTTGATCCTGCATCTTCCGGTGCAGTAAAAATGCGGAGCAGACTTTCTTCGGATGCTGTGGCTTGGCGAGGGAGTTTCTGGGTCATGGTGCTTGCCGTCTATTAATTTTTATAGTGAAACCGAAAATTGGCTCGAAGAGTATAACGGACCAGTGACTCTCAAAATGTTCAATCAGCGGAATACCAAAAAGGGAGCTCACTTTACTGCAAGGCCTTTTAGGCATCAAGCACTAAAATTTGTATTACCAAAGCGTTGCGGCCTAAATAAGCAAAGGCGCCGTAGTGGCGCCTTTATTTAAATCATCAAACTGAGGGAATTACTTAAGTATTTGTTTGAGTATTAGCGCTGGCCTAACATGAGTACCGCGCCGATATTTCGGGCGGTATTGCAAAGGTTTAGCTTGGCATTGGCCAGCACATCATCGAGCGGACTTAAGTGCGGGATAATAGGGAAGATTGCTGCCATACCGTGATCCAATATGGCATTGGCGTTGTCACCCAGACAGCCCGCGATACCGATAGTGGGAATACCCTGCAGTTGGGCTTGCTTTAATACACCCATCGGGGTTTTTCCAAACACGGTTTGACCATCGATACGGCCTTCACCTGTGATCACTAAGTCAGCGCCACGGATTTTGTCAGCAAGGCCAACGGTTTTCATTACAATTTCAACTCCAGGTTTAAGCTCGGCATTTAAAAAAGCCATCACGCCAAGACCCATACCGCCCGCAGCGCCTGCTCCCGCATGTTCACGGTGATCGGTCATGCCATTGCTGACAATCACATCGGCATAATGGGATAGCGCCGTATCGAGCTGCTTAACCATCGCAGGCGTTGCGCCTTTTTGCGGGCCAAAAATCGCCGATGCACCACGCTCACCGCACAGCGGATTATCAACATCGCAGGCGACTTCGAAGCTGCACTCACGTAACAGTGGATGAGCGTTCGAGACATCGATTTGGGCAAGGTTCGCCAGCGCCGCGCCGCCAGAAGGCAAGGTTTTACCTTGGCTATCGAGCAATAAAATGTCCAGCGCTTGGGCCATGCCCGCGCCGCCATCGTTGGTGGCACTGCCGCCTAGACCTAAAATGATGTGCTTTACCCCCCGATTAAGCGCATCACAAATCAGCTCGCCCGTCCCATAACTGGTGGTGATCAGCGGATTACGTTGCTCCCTTGGCACATGGTGCAGACCAGAGGCCGAGGCCATTTCAATCACGGCAATCGCGCCAGTATTTGGAACCGTTGCAGAGCCATGATTAGAGCGACTATCCAAGTCATTATTCGAGTCACTATTTGATAAATTACCAAGAATGCCATAGTGCGCTTGCACCCTATGCCCCAGTGGGCCCATGACCTCTAGGTTGACAATACTGCCGCCCGTGGCATCGACCATAGATTGCACTGTGCCTTCGCCGCCATCGGCAACGGGAATTTTGACTATGTCGCAGTCGGGTATCACTTGTCTTAAGCCTTGCTCGATGGCGTTGGCCACTTCGAGGGCGCTTAAGCTTTCTTTAAATGAGTCGGGGGCGATAACTATTTTCATTAAAAATCCTACAGCTAAATGGGATAAAACAGGGCTCAATGTTGAACACTAAACCCAATGCCACTTACGTTGGGTACAACAGCTTTCCTGTGCAAACACTGAGGGATATAAACGTATTAATATCCATCACTGGCACATTGAACTGTTGCAATTATTTGGGCGATAACAAAGATATCTTGGGCGCGGTTAGCGCCCAAGGGACAAGCTTGAATCAAGGTTAACTCACTATCAGAGCAAGACTAAGCTGAGCACATACACAGTCAACATGGCGGTGATACCTTGAATAAGGGTTGCCATGGTTTGTGCTTTGTAAGCTTGTTTCACACTCATGCGGCTAAATTGGGTGACGACCCAGAAGAAGCTGTCATTGGCGTGGGAAACCGTCATCGCGCCGGCACCAATTGCCATCACTGTCAATACGCGGCCCATATCGCTGCCAAGACCGATATCACCGAGCATAGGCGCAACCAGTGCTGAGGTTGCGACCAACGCGACTGTCGATGAACCCTGCGCCGATTTAAGCGCAGCGGCGACGATGAACGGCATAAAGATACCGATACCGAGTGCCGACAATGATGTGCCTAAAAAGTCACCGATAGGCGTGGCTTTTAAGACAGCACCAAAGGCACCGCCCGCACCTGTGATTAAAATAATCGGCGCAGCTGTGACTAACCCTTGGCTGATGCGCTCGCTAAATTCACTGATCTTATTCTCACCTTTTAATAACGATAGGGATAAGAATAGGCCAATCATCAGAGCGTTAACCGGTTGACCGAGGAACACTAGCGCGTCAAATAACCCTGCTTTACCTAAGGGCGCTGAAGGGAAGTTAGCGATAGAACCTAAACAAATTAATACGATAGGCACAAAAATCGGTGCAAAGGCTTTTAATGGGCTGGGCAGTGTGCCATAGCTTTTTTTCAGGGTTTCATAGTCGCTCGCTTCCGCTTTAAACTCCTGCGCACCTTCACCATCTGGCTCAACATCGGCAAAACGGTTCGCCCATAACATGCCCGCTAATGCGGCTACGGCGGCCACAAAAAGACCCACGCCAATCACTAAGCCCAAGTTCGACTCTAAGCCTAAGTTACCCGCGGCGGCGATAGGCCCCGGTGTTGGCGGTACAAAGGTGTGAGTGGCATACAGACCCGTGGCTAAGGCAACGCTCATGGAGACGCTAGAGACCTTCATGCGGTTCGCCATCGATTGTTTTAGCGAGTTCAAGATTACAAAGCCCGAATCACAAAAGACTGGAATAGACACTAGATAGCCGATGACCGACATAGTTAATGTCGGGAAGCGTTTACCTAATACCTTGATCACCACATCAGCCATAGTAATGGCGGCGCCGCTTTTTTCTAAAATGATACCTATGATAGTCCCCAAGACGATCACAAGGCCGATATAACCTAAGATACCGCCAAAACCTGTAGTGATGGTTTTAGCGATTTCTCCGCTCGGTAAGCCATAGGCGAACGCCGCGATAAAGGCGGCCAGAATTAAGGTTAAAAAGGGGTGGAGTTTAAATTTTGAGGTCGCGATAACAATAAATGCAATCACGCCGATAAGAATAAGCACTAAGTTCATATTATGTCCCGTTCAGTTCTTGGCTGAAGTTTTTGAGTAAGTTTTTTGATTAATATTGTAGGGTGCAGTGCTTATTTGGGCCTGAGTCCAAATGAGGGCTACTTTAAGGTTATCCTATTTTAAGATCATCTTATTATTGTGCAGGCATGCTTGAATAGCTTTGGCTAAATCCACGGAATTACCGCGTTATGTTTCGCCATTTTTGTGCGCACGCACAAAAAATCTTGGGTGAATTCGAATGTAAGAGGAGGCGTTTTGTCGAGAAGGGTTGGCAAATAGGGCTATTTGCCAACCTTAAATAGGAGGGACTTGGCTTAACTCGTCGTTTTATTGGCGACGAATAAAAGATTCGACATAGGCGGCGGTGCGGGCATTGAGTATCGGATCTGCAGACGCGGCAATGCCCTTAGGTAATAACAGCGGGTTGAAAATGCCTTTATCGCACTGTTGCACTTGGGGATCGCTATCTCGCTCACCGTTAATCACCACTTGGCCAACCAGCAAACGCTGGCGAGTCTCAGGCCAAATCACGGTAGGGTCATTAATCTCATCGCCCGTTTCAGCCAGTTGAATATAGAGGTTCCATTGTGCCGGCTGGGTTTTAATGCGCTCGAGTAATTCTGCCTCTAAAAAATCGTCACCCAAATTGGCAAGTTCGCTGGCTGACAGTGCTGCCGTACCTGCGACGGGTTCAAAAATCCACTTTCCCGCAACCGTTTCACCTTGCTGAGCGCCGCCTTTTTGGGTGCTAAACAGGAAACTATTCACGCCGTAGTAGCGGCTGTTGGCAAAACTTGGGCTAGGAGGCAGCTGTTTGACATAGTCGAAAAAGGCTTTAGCGCTGGGTTGATTGTCGATAAGCCACTGTTTACCTTCCGCGCCCTGTTTCACTTTGGTCTGAAAGGTAAAAAAGTCTTCTAGATTACTGGCGAAGAAAACGGGGACGTTAGTGGTGACAAAGTTAAGGTTTTCTTTATCGCCATCTATTTTGAGTGACATAAAGCGCCCAGCGGTTTTATCGGAGATCTGTGGATTTGTGCCACCAAGGGAAAAACGGGCAGTAACTTTAATGGCATCTTGATTAAAAAACGGAATCGCCAGTGTTTGTTGTAATTGCGGATCCGGTTTAAAACTGCCTGAGGTGCAAAATCCTTTCGTGTGATTACGCAGTTTAACCTTTTTACCCGCCTCGCGACTTGCCGCATCGGGCGTGCCATTCACGGCATCAACCAGCTCTGGAATGGTTTTTTCTGCGGCGACTAATGTCGGTGAAGTTAGCGCTAAGCCTGTGATGAGGCAGGCTTTGGCGAGTAAAGTCAGTTTGAATGGGGTCATTGCAATTCCTTTCAATGGTCTGGGTCGAGCGTTCGACATGTCGACGCGAGATTGTTATTAGAAACTATAGGAAAGGGGATACGGTATAAATCTTTCAATCGATCTGTTAATTAATGCCTTATTGACTCAATGACGTAGGAAATAACACCCGTTATCTTGGGGTTGCCGAAGTATCAAGCAGTTGTCCAAGATACAGGCTCAATAATCCATGCAGGGATTGAATATCGGCTTGGGTGATTTGCTGAATTTTATCGAGGCGATATCTAAGTGTGTTGCGGTGTATAAACAGCGCATTCGCACATTGCTGTGCATCACCAAAGTGGGTGATATAGGCGGCTAAGGTTTTGCGTAACTGGCCGTTTTTATCGGCCTTGGCGAGTTGCTGATAGGGTGACGCTAGTGCCTGACCACGCCAGTCATGTTTAAGTCCCGCCAGTAGTACTTGCAGGGAATAATCTTCGAACAGGTATTTATTACCCTCTGCATTGCGCTGTTTACCTAGGGCTAAGGTTTCCTGCGCGGTTTGATAGGAGCGCGCTATACCGCCTTTTTCAGGGAAAAAATGACCCAAGGCAATTTTAAAGTTTAAATCCATTTGGGCGGGTAAGCGTTGTAACAGCTTATCGATGCGTTGATTTTCAAGCTCAGGATCCCATTGTTTACCATCTAAAAAAGCGGGCTTTAGGATCACCAATTGCGACATTGAGGTCATGGCAATCAAGTTGCCACGGTCAGGGTATTGCAATAGATGCAGCACTTGCTTGAGGGTTTCACTGACTCTGGGGCTGCGTTCATCGGCGGACTGAGCGGAAGCTTCTGCTAAGTACAAGGCCGATGAAATGGCGTCAGTCTTTAAATGTTGTTTTTGGGTGTGTTTCTCGCTGATCTCAATAATGGCCGCGACCCGTGGCAGGCTGATATTAATTTCTAACTGTTTTGCCCAGCGGTGCAACTGCTCATCATCGTCGGTTTCAGCTTTGATCAACTGCAAAATAAACTCTTCGCGCTGGCGATTCTCCCACTGCAATTTATCCTGCAGGTTGGCTTGTTCGACAATCATTTCGGCGGTCATTTTGAGTAATTCACCGTAATGGGTAAGCTCACTTGGATCGCCAGTAATGCCGACAACACCTATGATTTGTCCTTGATAATGCAAGGGTAAATTGATCCCAGGTTTTACGCCATGCAGCCCAGAGGCCACTTCTTGGCTTATCTCCACATTGCGATTTTGGGCAATGGCCAGCAGTGCGCCTTCGTGGGTTGAACCAATACGTTTAGGATCGCCTGAGCCTAAAATTACTCCTTGGCCGTTCATCACATTAATATTGTGGCCAATGATTTTCATTGTGCGACTCACAATCTGTTTAGCGATGGCAGAATCAAGCAGATACATATAAGTGCCTAGTGTGGTTGAAGGTTTAACAGGGATGCAATACGCATTCTTAATCTGGGTAGCATATCGCGTTCAAACTCAGGATGCTGCTTAAGCCAGAGATTATTGCGTGGGCTCGGGTGCGGTAAGACAAAATATTTAGGCCAATATTGCTGCCACTGCGCGCACGCTTGGGTCACTGTGATGGGTTTCAGTTTGGGGATAGGTTTTGCTTTGGCGCTGGATGATACATTAGTGCTGGTTGTTTGGGGCTTAGTGAGCGGCGAAGTGGGGTTTTCGGCCACGAACGATTCACGCGGTAGATGATAATCGATGGCATATTGGCCGAGGATCACGATTAGCTCAATTTGTGGCATTAACGCAAGTAAGGCTTGATGCCAAGTGGCGGCGCATTCTGGGCGCGGTGGTTTATCACCCTGCTTTTTACCGTTTTTTTCGATACTGCCCGGAAAACAAAATCCCATAGGGACAATGGCAAAAAGGGCTGGGTCGTAAAATTGCTCACGGGTGACATTCAACCAAGTGCGCAGCCGTTCACCGCTGGCATCGTCAAATGGGATGCCTTTATGGTGCGTTTTCACGCCCGGAGCTTGGCCGGCAATCAAAATCCGCGCTTGGCTACTGGCCTGCAATATCGGTTTGGGCGCTAAGGGCAAATCGACCTGACATAAAGTACAGGCGTTAATTTTTGTCAGCAGCGCTGTCATTGATGCAGAACTGGGCGACGATACCGTTTCGCTTAGCGGTGATGACGCCGGCGCGTTAGTGCAATGTGTTTTAGTCAAAATTTGTCTTAGTCAGTGGTCAGTCGTCAGCGCTAGTGTGGTCAATGGTAAATGTCATCGCTCATTCATCGTCGCTCATTCATTTTCAATCAGGATAGGAACATCATCGCCGTTTGATACAGCCAGTAGCCAAAAAGACCGTAGCCAAACAGTAAGCCTAGATAACTTAATAGCTTTGGCACTCTACTTGGGTTTGAAACCAAACAGATGTGGGCCAGCACAATGGTAAAAAAGGCTAATGGGGCAATCACATAGCTCAAGGCGAGGATAAATAATGCGCCTAGGCTGATGATCCAATCGGCATTGCGATTGCTGGGTTTATCGATTTGACACAATTGTAGCGGCAATAATATCAGTCCAATCCCCACACAAATAATGCCTAAGTTCAGGGCGAAATCACTCCAACCTCTGTGATCATAAATGGCTAACGCGACGGCAATCAACGGTACGATTAAGGCGCTTAATACATGGCGTTTGGCAAAGGCGGCGCTGCGATACTGACCCGCAAAAAAGAACAAACCCTGCAAAAATAAATTGATTAAGGTAAAGCCGCCGAGGCCGAGAATGATAAACAGGCTGGCGGTGCCGCCCGAGGGGTCGAACGCCAAGGCGGGTAAGGGCAATAGACTCAGTCCCAGTAGGGCGGGAAGCGATGACAACCACTTAGATTGGCAGAGGGTAGAATAAATACGCATGTGCTCAGAGGATTAACCAAAAGATTGAATTAAGATCCGCTAAAGTGAGCTAAAACTCAAGGAATAAGGTTTTTATGGGCGGACTTTTGCGCCAGAGTCTGATCTTATTCAAGATTTTTACTTTTATCTGTGCCGATGTAATGATTTTGCATCTGACTTTGGATGTGACTGCTGCGGTTAAACAAAAGCCCGCAAGATGCGGGCTTTTGGATTGTCTATCGTTGAGGATTAGATCTTGTAGCTCATGCTTAACATGATCATCTGCGCTGTGTAGTCATGGCTATTATCACCAAAACCTACGACGTTCCAGATCCCATTGACGGCGATATCATTGGCAGCGTCATTGTCCTTATAGTTCTCAATTTTATAATCGAAGCGCAGCGCCATTTTCTCGGTGGCTTGATATTGAGCGTATAAGTTAATGTTGTGTACTTTGGCAAAATAATCGCCGTAGTCGCCTGTGATACCTTGTCTAACTTGGGTGTTACTGTTGGAGTCTGAATAGGTGTAATCCAGTCCCATGCGTAACTTGTTCTCAAGTAAGTTGTTGTAGCTAATGCCAGCGCCGACAACATCGACTTTATCTTCGATGAAACCTGTCCAGGTTGGGGTGCTGTAGTTGCTGCTTCCCGCTTGTTCAGATTCAATGATTTGATAGTTGTAGAAGGCGTTCGCCAGTAAATCATCGGTGATCATGTAGCTGATGTTGGCATCATAACTGGTGTCTTTTGACTCAGTTAAACCGATGACAGTATCTGTGTAGTCATCTAATGCGTAACGGGCACCGAAATCTATGGTCAGGCTTTCGATAGGCGAATGAGTGACTCGCGCTTCCACTTGGGTTCTGTCACGGTTCGCCAGATTGTACTTACGCAACAGGCTGTTGGTTTCAGACGATGTCCATTCAGAGGCTTGATATTCAGAGCCGTCACGTTGACCGTAACTGCCCTTAACCCACATATCCCAAGTTTCGAAGCTGTTGACTCTGAAACGCGCCCAAACCGTGTTCTCATCCGTGGTTTCACGGTCTTGATAATTACGTTCGTCACGTCTGAAGTCATAGCCGCCATCGAGTTTCATGCCGCGGGTAATACGATAATCCGCCGCCACTTTGAAGCGTTGGCTAGTGTTATCGTAAGGGGTGTTATAGGCCACCTTACCGTTGACATTGTTGATGCTGACTTGGGTCCACTCTTCAATCTGCGTATTGTTATCGCGGTCGTTATAGTCGTAGCTACCACTTAAGCGCAGTGAGTTGGTGGCTTTGCTGACCACTTTTAAGTTCAAACCGATAAGGTCGACCTTGGCATCAAGGGCTTCAGTTGGCACTTGATAACCATAACCTGAAGTCACTAACGCTTGGTCTTGACTCATTTGTCCGGTAAGCAAGCGAGCCGATAGCACATTGGTACTGTCGTTGTATTGGCCCATTAACGACACAGTGTGTGATTGATTGTCAGGGTCAAGGGCGAGTGTGCCCGTGGTTTGTGCGCCAAAGGTTGGATTAAACGCACTGTCAAAATTTAACTGGTTGTACTCGTTCTTAAAAATCGAGCCATTGTAGTTAAGTGCGGTGAACCAGTTGTCGCCTTTAAGCTTGATACCCGCTTCAATGGAGTCAGTGGTGTAATCGACAGGCTCGGCTAACATCATAGATTGGTTGAAGAATCCACCAGATGCTTTTTTCAAGCCGGTTTTTTCTTCACGCATGTAGCTCACATGTGTGCTCCACAGCGATTCACCTTGATAATCAAAACCTAGCCCAGTGCGCTCACGTTTGAGCGACAGTTCTAATGAGTTCAGGCTGTCCATCAGTAATGGCATTTGGCTGCTTGAACCCGCCGTCACCCAGTTGTCTGGCAGCGTTAAATTATCGCTGCCCACACCCGAGTAGGGCGTTAAGGCACTGTTGCTGTTGTAAGTGGCAATCTGGCGATAGTTCACATTGACATTGTACTGGCCTTGTTTGCCGGCATTCACCTCTAAGCGGCCGCCATCCATGCCCAGTTGATAGGCTTCAACGCTGGCACGATAGCCTTTTTCACCGCGAAAGGTGACATCAGCATCCAATTTCCCTGCGACTTCGTTTGAAGTCCCAAAGGCATTCGCCGAGCGAATGTCCTCTTCACTGTTATAACCTACGCCGACACCCACAGTACCCGATGTGCCTGTTTCAACGACGCAGCCTTTACAGCTCCATGCGGACATTTTGACTTTTTCGGTATTGGCATTGGCTAAGCCATACCCATCGGCCGCTATCGCAAAACCTGTGTTTGCCAGTAACGCAAGAGTGATCAAATTGAGTTTAAATTTCATTTTCTCGTCTCCTTAGCGCTGTAATAGCTTGCCAGATGGATGGTTTGAACCATGAACCTGACTGTGGCAATTTAAACAGCTTCTTCCACCCGTGAAGGCATTGTCACCGACGTTTGAACCTAAACCAGTGTTACCTAAGTAAGCATTGCTGGCATGGCCATCGCTGGCGTGACATTGCTGACACAGCTGCGGTGCGCGGGTTTTCAACATGGCATCATTTACGCTGCCGTGAGGATTGTGGCAAGTGACACAGTTCTCAGTGACGGGTGCATGTTCCCACAGTTTGGGGCCGCGTTTTTCGGCGTGGCAGGAGTAACAGGTTTCGTTAATGCTCGGTTTGTTCAGATCGGAATCTGTCATGCTCCCATGGGGATTATGGCAATCGCTACAGGTCATTTGAGCCCATTTTAATGGGTGGCTTGAGCGTTTGTTCATGTCTGCTTTTTGCTTAGTGTGGCAGCTAGTACAGACTTCCATTTCGGTGTTTTTTGATAACACAGGATCTTTTGCCACATGCACTTGGTGGCAAGATGCACAAGCGACATCGGCATTGTCATGGTGACTGCCGTTCCAAGACACACGTTTATCATCTTGGTGACAACTCATACAGACGCTGTTTTGTTTTTCAGCACTTAAGGTCGATTGCTTACCGAAAGTGATCATCGGCTCATTGCCGCCTTTATTGTGTTGACCTAAAGGACCATGACAGGCTTCACATTGCAGGCCAGCCATTGGGCTTTTTGATGAATCAATGGCGCCGTGGACACCTTTGAACAGGTCCATCACTTTTTCAGATTTTTTATGGCACATCAAACAAGAATCGGCACCTTTAGGGGAGTAGTTGCCTTCGGCAAACTTCTTATCTAAGGTGGCTTCGACTTGCTCTGGCGTCATTTTCGCATCCCACTTCGACGCATAAGCGTTTGGTGCAATGCATAAAGACATGACTGCTGACATTGCCATGGTGATGACAAGTGCCGGCAGTAGGTTTTTCATTTTTAGGCTGTTCTTCATAATAGGCTTCCCAATTTGTCCCAACAAAATTCAAGAAAGGGGGAGCGAACTCCCCCTGCTTGGGCAAATTACATTTTCACCTGAGTGTGATCTGTTGGTGTGGGTTTGTGACAGTAGAAACAGGTTTCTGACTGCGCCGCTTGGTTAGCTTGAGTATAGTCACCATCAATAATGGCACCGAAGCCTTCAAGCACAGCTTGTGAATGTGCCTTTAGCGGATTGTGATTGTGGCATGAAGTACAAGTGGCTGTGATTGGCGTGGTGTATTTACCCGCGGAAGTTGCCAGCGCGCCTTTGACCTTAAATGCATCGAGGTTGAAGTCGTTGTGACATTGGGTACATTCTTTGATGACACCTTGCTCGCCGTGGATCACGTGCAGTTTCATCTCTAATGCGCCTTTGTTTTTACCACTTGCATAGGTGCCATGTGGAGTATGGCAAGTTGCACAACCATCAAGGCCAACAATCGGTTTACCAGTGGCGTCCTTACTATGAGCAAGTTGTTCTGACATTACGAAACCAGGGCTGTTTTTACCTTTGTGATATCGAGACTCCCACTCCGTACCGTGGCAATTAGCACAAGTACTGAAGTTTACTGAATCTACGTGGCGAGTACTTGGTTTCTCACCAGATAATGTTGCAAAGGCGATATCTGCTTTCATGGATGTGTATTTACTCACATCACTACCATCAAATGTTGGTTCTGCACATACTACAAATTGAGCATTTAGAGAACACATTGCCCAGTTAACAAAGGTTACAGAGGTATCAGTATCGGTTTTTACTGCACCAAAAGGCAGTGGTTTCGTGGTCGTGTAAACCAGCTTACCATCTACAATACTGGCTTTAGAATCAAGTACACCATTTTTAACGGCTATTACTGAATCTTTAGTGAAATAACTCAAAGCAATGTTATTGGGGCCAACGTTAGTGATGATCTCAACACGTTGGATTTGAGGTAGTAGGGCGCTGATATCTACAGGAGACCCTTTACTGTCAGTTACTTGGATGCTTATTGTAGCGGCTTTAGTTGCTGAATCTACGACGGAGCTTGCCTCAATACCGTACTTGTTAATTAAAACTTTTTTGTCCACGGTTTTCACTGTGTGTAGCTCGGCAGTCCAGTCGCTGTTATGACAAGCGATACAGTTAGAGTTATCTAGCTGTTGTGAATGGCCTTTACCTGCGGCGAAGTTCACTGTGCTATGACAGCTTCCACAGGTAGCGGCAGTTGGAATACGCGACCAATTCCCCCAATCTGGCGCGGCATCGTTTGCAGCATGACAGCTTTGGCAGCTTTCCAATGAACCTAAAGTCAGGTCTTTGTGTTTAGCGTGAACGAGAACATTGAACTCTTTACCTACGCCAACTTTGCCTGCTGTGTGGCAAGTTGCACAGTAGTTAACATCTGAGTACGCTCCGCCGTGTTTCACATTGGCTAAATCTTGGTGACAGGTATTACAGCTTTCAGTGGCAACAATTTTGCGGCTGTTTGTCGGTGCAGCGCCTGTATCGGCCGTAAAGTCGACAAAGGCGTTACTGTTAGGGACTTGAGTACCATCGGGTAACGGCGTGTTATAAGCGCGGATTAACACACGTTGAGCTAACTGATCGTTGTAGGTGATTTTAGCGTTAGCGGTCAGGTTCATGTTGAAGGTATAGCTGTAGTGACCGTTTTTCTTGTCAACAAAGGTCCCTGGGCATGTTGCTGCCACATCACAGGTTTCATCACCAAAGTATTGCCATTGTGAAGCATTACCGGCACCAGTCGCACCTTGTGGGATCAACTGTGCTGCGGCGAAGCGCATTTTTTGGAGACCAACGACGGGTAAATCATCTTCGTTAGTCACGGTAAACTCAACACTCGGTACACCGTTAGTGACGACAGATTTATCAAACGTGAAATTAAGGGTTTGAATCGCTGGAGCAGGTTCGCCACCAGGTTCACCGGGATTACCATCATTACCATCGCTGCCACCACAGCCAGCTAAGGCCATAGTGACTGCACTTGCTGCTAACAGCAGTGCGATTTTAGTTGTTTGTGCGTTCATCATTTTTTTCCCTGCATAGGTTTGGCATTGCTTAAACGCTGTGTTCTAGAGCCAACAGATTCTATGTCTGTGTTTTTGGTCACTAGAAGCGACTTAAGTGGATGCTGGAAATAGAATTCCCCAAGGAAAGGCTAACCTAACATGACCTTAAAATCTCCAAGGCCTTTGCTAATGTGTGACTTGGATCTTTCTATTTCTAAAGAGGTAGTTAAAACACCTGGGAAGGGTTGATAAAATGTTTTGACTAAGGATAGATAAGATTGGTGCAGATGAGATGAGACTTGAAACCAAAGTTATAAAAAGGAGAGACCGTGGCCTCTCCTCTTGAGATAGTTAACCTAAAGATACAGGCTTAATCCTATTACATTCATTTGAGGCTATTACTTCGCACCCCAGTTAGCATGTTTTTCTAAGATATTTGCATCATTATGACAAGTGCTACAGCTTTCTTGCACTTTTGTTGGATCATATTGAGATGCTGGAATGCCCAGAACAGTCAGATTTGATGAGTCTTGCAATAATACTCCACCCATCGATTCAATATGACCCGCAGTAGCACTACTTAGAGCGTATGGACCTTGATGACAACTCACGCATGCCGCTGTTTGTGGTGATACCAAGAGTTGCTCTGTGCCGTCAGCTGTTTTGCCAAACGCAACTGGAGCTGCATCGGCGGCAATCTTACTCAGAGAGAAGCCATCTTTGCCATGACATGCCTGACATTCCGCTTTTTTGAAGAACAGATTCTTTCTTTCAGGATCGCTATAGATATAGTGTTTACTATGAACAATGTAGGCTAGGTTAGAGCTATTTTTGCCATCCCTATCACGAGTGCCATTATGACAGGAGGCGCAGCCATCTAGGTCATTAGTGAATCTATGCGTAATGCTAGTTGTGTGACACTGTTGACAATCTTTCATCTCTGCATGTTGTACACGCGGTGATTTAACTACCTTGGAACCATCAGCTTTAAAGTAGTAAGTATCTGAGACGCTGTAAGGACCTGCATTAGTAGCTGTTTTGCCATCTTCGCTTAACTTACAATCAGCAACAGCCCCTTTACCATTAAAGCAAAGGTGTAATTGGCTACTTAGAGTCACTGTAACATTGGGAGTTTCCATCACTTTAACGACTTTAATTGGGTCATCAGTAAAGGTTACATCAATTGTGCCATCGGCAGCTTGAGCAAATTTATTAAAACCAATCTTCTGATAGTTAACAATAAAGTCATCACTAACTATGCCGTTAAATACTATCGCACTGGTAAATCCACCATATTTATAAGGCGTTGGATCTATCTGAGCTAGGGTGGCTAATGTATCGCCATGCTTAATGGACATATTCGCGACAACAGTTTTAGTGTCGGCATTGTAGGTCATGCTATTGAAGATTACCTTAGTTGCGGCAGCTTGAGCGTTATCATTTTGCACGTAGTGACCACGCTCAGCCCCACGTTTACCATTAGGGTCATTATGGCAACTGACACAGTTTTCTTTGCCATCAGCAATTTGACCTTGTTCAGCATTCCAATGCCAACTTGGTACAGCGTATTGACTGTTATGGCAGTTCATACAAGTCGCTGTATCTAGGTCTGCTTTCCAAATGTCTGCCATTTCCAATGTTTCATCGGGTTTGTGGCAGGTGATACAGTTTGATGCCGATTGCGGATAAATGCCGTTGTAGTAGGAATGGCTGTGGATCTCGTGGGCCATGCCTTTAATCGAGCCATCATATTTGTAAGTTTTAATGACATTGCCGGCCGCATCCTTGTCTGACTTCATGTACGAGTTGTTGTCAGTATGGCAGAAAGTACAAGATTCAAGCGTGACATGTTTGCCACCGTGCATTGCTAACGCACCATCTTGGCCCGGACGGTGGCAGCTTTGGCAAGTTTCGTTAGCAATAGCCGCTTTGGGTTTCGCTTGATCCGTATTTGAACTAGGTTGCCAATAGTGGAAGCTGTTTTCAACGAGTTTTGAGCCTGTTGCATTGACAGCTTGTATACCCAAATATACACCACTGGTGGCTGTTGCATCGTAGGCATATTTACCCAGAGTATTAATTTCTTTGTTTAGCTTAAGGGTGTAACTGCCATCACCATTATCAGTTAAACAGTCACTACAGTTTTTACCCTGAAAGTAATCGGAGCCAGTATAAAAGCCGTCTTTTTTATCTTTGTTAAAATAACTTAACCAGATATCACGGGGTGAGCCTGGGATATCGGTGGTGCCTACTTCGTCTTCATTGCCCATACGGCCAAAGGAGACTGCACTGATATCGGTATTGGTCAGTCCAAATACGGCAGCACCGTTTGCATCGGTAAGATCGAAATTGATGGTTAAAAAACCTTTATCATCGACATTGGCTGCGGTAATTTGCGCTTTTACTTTAGCAACTTTACTAATCGGCGAGCCGACTGGGCCAGGTTTACCGTCTTCACCATCTTTACCATCACTGCCACCGCAGCCAGTGAGAACAAGTGAAAGTAAACTGGCACCCAACATCGCTTTTGTTGCGGCATTGAAATTGAACCGTTTCATCATGATATTTCCCTGCAATAGTTGTAATCATCATCAAACGCTTGGTAGATAAGAATAAATCTCATTAACCGCATAAGATGTGTGGAATTAGTTTCCATCTGTAAGGCTAACTAAGTCACTGGTATTAATCAGTCACTTTAGGTGGGTAATGTGACTGAGATCTGACTATTTCTTTAGGAGTAGATGACTGCATAGTATGAGTTCCTTTTATATCTGCAGTTGCTGGCCTTTTTAGGCCAGCATCATAGGCTTAGTTTATGGGATGCACTTTTAACACGTCCGCGACTCCGCCTTGTCCATGACAGAAAGCACAGGTTTCAGTTCCTGCGGTTGCATCGGCTTTTGTGCCAGCAAAAACAGCACCTTGCTGAGCCATGTGGTTATGAGTGCTGGTATCTGAATGGCAGTTGCTACACACAGCGGCAATCGGGCTGGTAAAAGTGCCGTTATCGAGGGCAAGGGGCTGTACCGCTGAATTTAAGGGAAGGGCGACGGTAGATATCCCCGCAGAATCGTTAACATGGCATTGGGCACAGTTACCGATTTTCCCTGGGTAGTTTAGGTTTTCAAAACCTGCGAATTGGCTGGTGTGAATACCGTGGATCAGCTGCTTAAAGTCAAATGACGTGGTGGAAGGATTTGCCGCCGTCGCATCAGCCAGCATATTGGCGTTATGACATAGCTGACATTGACCACCGAGATCGTTGCGTGAGCCATGGATATTAAGCTTTTGATCGCCATGGCAATTACCGCAGCTTGCATTACTGACAACAGTGCGGCGACCCGTACTGCTTAATGCTGCCATATCAAAATAACTGTGGCTGGCTTTAATCACTAACACTTGCGCCAGTTCAGTCGTGCAATCAACGAGTACTTTGTCTTTGGCGCAGACTCGGCCTTGAATCGCGAGTCCGCCGTGATCCGCTTCAGTGCCCGCAGGCACAATAAGACCCGAAATTGTATAGGTATAAATGCCATTTGAGCCTGACACTGGGGTGGATTCCGGCAGCTTAATCGAGCGGGCAGAGCGAGTGGCATAATCAAAACTGGTTCCCCAGTTGGCATAGACCCTTAAATCATTGATGAATTTTAGCTTATCGGCACTGTCGCTGTAGACGCTGCCAGTAGCTGGGTTCATCAATTTAACCGCGACGGTGACTGTACCATTGGCATCCATACTGGCGCTGGTGATGCTTGGGCTAAATTGTATCAGTGCCGCAGTTTTGTCTTCATCACTGTGAACGCTTGCGGTCCAGTCGGCATTATGGCACGCCACGCAGTTACTATTATCAACCTGCGCAGGGTGTCCTTCGCCTGCGGGAAAATTAATTTGTGTATGACAGGCGCCGCAGGCTTGCATGGTTGGGACTCTGTGCCAGTTTTGCTGCTCAGCTAACTCAGCCTTATCGACATGACAGGTTTGGCAGTCACTAATGGGTTGCGGGAAACCGGTTAAATGCTTGCTGTGGATCATTTGCGGGAAAATATCCGCTGAGTTACTGACTTTCTTGCTGTTATGGCAGGTGACGCAGGTTTCGATTTGATTATATTTACTGCCATGGAAAGCAAGATTACTGTGGCAACTATTACAAGTTTCTATTGTGACTAAGTTACGGGTGTAAGCGACATTATCCGCAGAAGATTGCCAGTCATAATGTTGATTGGTAATAGGCAAGGGCGTGTTATCTGCAAGTTTATCGCCGCCGATTTTGACCACCATTCTTTGGGTCGCTTCGGGCATAAACGTCACCCCATTCATGCCATTAAACGTGGCGCTGAAGGTGTAACTGTAGTGACCGTTTTTATGATCTGTGAGACTGCCTGGACAAGTTGCCGCGCAGGTTTCGGCGGTAAAATGTTGCCATTCACTGCTATTTCCCGCGCCTGTATAACCTTGAGGCAGAAGCTGCGCTGCAATAAATGTTGCCGATGGGATACCAATCACGGCTTCATCATCTTGATTGCTCACTTGAAAATCCACTTGAGCAATGCCATCTGTTATCGCGACTTTATCGACCATGACCTTTAGGCTAGTGATGATTAATGCGGGCGGTTTTGCGGGTTCACCGGGATTACCATCTTGGCCGTTATCACCGCCACAGGCGCTTAATAGCGAGACTAAGGCCAGCATCAGACTGAATTTCGAGCTCATTTTTGCAAACTTGTTCATATTTCTATCCTTGGAATGCGCTGTCAGTGCCTAAGTTACATTTGGTAGCTTAAGGTCAAACCTAAGTAGTGAGCATTGTAGTCGTGGCCCATATCACCAAAACTGAGTACGTTGGGAATCGTGTCCCAACTTGTGCCTTGATTTTGCCAGTTAGCATCTTGATATTTCTCAAATAACCAATCGACGCGCAGCGACATACTGTCGGCAAACCTATACTTGGCGTAGGCATTCAAATTGTGTTTGCGGGCGTAAAAGTCGCCATAGGGACTAGTGATGCCGTAGATGACTTCGGTATCACTCTGTCCATCGGAATAGCTGTAGTCCAAGCCAATGTCGAGGTGATTATCGAACAGGTTTTGATAACTGAAACCAGCCCCAATTAGAGTCGATTTTTCTTCGGCAGTGCTGTACCAATCGGGCGTTGAAAAGCGGTTACTGCCCGCTTGATCTGAGTCGCGCCAATCTTGGTTAACAAAAGCGGTGAAATGAAGATCGTTACTCAGCGCATATTGGGCCGATACGTCATAACCTAGGTAGGACACTTGAGTGAGACCCACTTGGGTATGGTGATAATCGTCATCGACACTGTGCAAGCTGGCGCCCAGCGAGAGGCCCATATCAGTTTGATAATCAGTGTGTAAGGTGACTTTTTGTCTTTTTCTGTCGGCAAGGTAGGATTTACGTAGCCAAGGATTGCTTTGACTTTGAGTGGTCGTGACGGGATCGTATTCACTGCCATCGCGCTCTAGTGCTTCTCCTTTCAACCATGCTGACCAAGCAGGGGAATAGCGATAGCTCAGTTTAGCAAACACGCCGGACTCGTCGACGGATTGGCGGTCGAGTTCAGTGTAATCGTTTTCGTTGCGGCTATAGCCCGCTTCGACGTAGGAGGCTGAGGTGAAACGGTATTTGCCTTTTAGTTCGAGTTTTTTGGTTCGCTTATCATAAAGGCTATTTTGAGCAGTGCCTTGGTTAATACTGTCGGTGATGATTTGTGGGAAGTCTAATTTGGCCGTTTTGTTATCTCTGTCTTGATAGTTGTAGCTAGCCTGTACGCTTAAGTCTTGGGTGATCCGGCCCGAATATTTAAGGACCATTTCAATAATATCCACTTGGCCATCTAAGGTATCTGCAGGCAGGATAGGTGATGGGCCATTGATGGTGGCTGGAATAAAGGCGTCATCTTGGGTCATACGGCTAAAGCCTGCGTGCATTAGCACATTCTGCCCATTCGCTCCCCCAGAGGCTTCTGCGGCAACGCGATAGGCTTTACTGTCGGGGTCGACTGCATTTTGGCCTAAGTATGCCGCGCCAAAGGTGGGCGTGTAGGCGGATTGCCATTGCATGGCTTGGTGATCATTTTTATATTGGCTGACTTGGCTATTGATGCCAGCTTGCCAGCCAGTGCCATTAAAATAGACTCTGGCATCGATTTCATCGGTACTGTCATCAATAGGTTGGGCGAGCATGACGCTATTGGTGAGTATATTAGCGCTGGTCTTTTTGGCGCCGCTGCGGTCTTCATGTTGATAGTTTAATGATGCTTTGTAGTGACTGGCATTATCGCTTTCGGGTGATATTTTTCCGGCATAATAACCACCGATCATAAAGCGATCACGTTGAATACTTAAATCTTGGCCAACAAGGCTGCTCTGTAGCATAGGCATAGATTGTGTTGTGCCGCCTGTTATCCAGTTATCGGGCAACAACATCTTATCTTGCGATGAGGTATAAGGGCTTTTGAGTTGATTATGGTTATAGTTAGCTAAGCCTCTATAGCCTAAGTTGATTTGATAGTTCCCCGGCCTTCCTGTTGTGAGCTTGGCTGAGCCCGCATCAAAACCTAACTTATCCGCGACCAACTGAGTTTGATAACCCGACGGTGTTTTGTACACCATATCTGCACCGACGGCGGCAACGATACCATCGTTATCTGTCCCAGTGCGGTTACCGAAACGGCTGTCCTCGCCATCGTTGTATGCGAGAGTGGCACTGACATTACCACTATGCCCTGTCTTAGGTTGGCATTGTTTGCAGCTCCATGCCTCTGTCTTAATGCCACTTCGATTCGCCTGTTGTAGCTCATAACCGTCGGCATGTGCTTGAGTCAAAACACCGCTTATCGCCCATGCGAGTAAAGTGAGAGAGAAACAAGCACTAGGGTGAGACAATTTAGCTGTTCGCATGATCATTCCCTTGTTATCTCTGAAGCAATTTTCCAGAAGGATGGTTAGAACCATGCACTTGCCCGTGGCAATTCATACAGGAGTTACCTGAAGTGAAGGCATTGGTTTGATTGCCAAAGTATGCATTGCTGCTATGACCATCCGAGGCGTGGCATTGTTGACACAACTGCGGCGGCTTACTGATCAGCATGGCTTCGTTCACGCTGCCATGGGGATTGTGGCAATTCGCACAATTGTCGGTGACGGGGGCATGTTCCCACAGTTTAGGGCCGCGTTTTTCGGCGTGGCAGCTATAGCAATTTTCGTTGACGCTAATTTGCTTCAAGCTTGAATCGTTCAAACTGCCGTGGGGATTATGGCAGTCACTGCACACCATCTGTTGCCACTGTAATGGATGGGCTGAGCGTTTGTGCATATCAGCTTTTTGTTGGGTATGGCACTGGGTACAAATGGCGACTTCATTGGCTTTATCGCTGATAGGATCCTTGGCGGTATGAACTTGATGGCAACTTGCACAGGCAACATCGGCGTTATCGTGGTGATTGCCTTTCCACGCGATACGTTGGCTGTCATTGTGGCAGCTCATACAAACACTGTTTTGCTTTTGCGCGGGAACAGGAGAGTTTTCGCCAAAGGTGATCATTGGTTCTTTGCCACCTTTGTTATGATTCCCTAACGGACCGTGGCAGGCTTCACACTGCAAATCAGCCATGGGGGAAGCTTTTACATTGGGATTACCATGAACCCCATCAAAAATGGCCATGACCACGGCACTTTTTTTGTGACACATTAGGCAAGTGTCAGCCCCTTTGGCGGAATACTTACCTTCGGCGAATTTTTTGTCTAATGTCGCGACAACTTCCTCTGGTTTTTTGTCATCCCAAGGCGTCGCCGAGGCCGAAATACTCACGATTGATAACAAAATACATAGCATAGCCTTAGCTATGCTTTTGAACTTTAGCCTTATTTCCATGTTCATCTTTTCCCGAGTGCATTTATATTTGTTATTTTGACGCTTTCGACATTACTAATTTAGCTTATTAAACTTGGTTAATATTAGAACAAATGTGTGACAGGCGCTTAACATTCATTGGTCTTTTCACTGTAAAGAGGGATGATTTTACTGGTGATATAGAGGAAGCGTGACCTTGATCACGTTTGCTTCGGTAGGGGATTTGTTCACAGCTTTTTGACTTCTGCCGATCGCATAACCGTCTTGGGCACTTGGGCGTGAATTTTTATTTTCAGTTGGCCGTTTATTCATTGGTATTTTTGTCACATAATACCCAACACAATTGAAAACTATTATCGTTACCAGTCAAAAATATTGATCTAGGTAAAGTTATTAGGGTCATCGCTCAGTTACAATGGGCGCAGTTTTTCGAGCTGAACCTGTTGCAAGGTGGAATACGTAATGAAGTTAAGCGAACTCAGTCCCGGTGATCGCGGTATTATTTCTGAAGTGGGACGTTTAGCGTTGCCACAAACCGTGAAGCGTAAGTTGTTGTCCATGGGGATCACGCCGAATACGCGTTTTTCATTGATCCGATACGCACCTATGGGCTCTGGTCTCGAACTGGATATTCGTGGTAGTAAACTTTGTATGCGCAGAGATTTGGCAGACATCATTGAGGTGGAAAAGGCGAATGACTAAGCAGTTTCATTGCGTCACAGTCGGTAACCCGAATGCGGGTAAATCGACGCTCTTTAACGCGCTAACCGGCGCGAATCAACAAGTCGGTAACTGGTCTGGTGTGACTGTCGAGAAAAAGACTGGTCATTTCACCTTAAACGGTGCCGATGTCTATCTGACCGATTTACCGGGTATTTACGATCTTCTGCCTGCGGGGAATAGTTGCGATTGTTCACTCGATGAGCAAATTGCGCAGCAATATCTCGCCGAGCAACGCGTCGATGGCATTATCAATTTAGTCGATGCCACTAACATCGAACGTCACTTATACCTCACTGCCCAATTGCGTGAACTCGCGATCCCTATGGTGGTGGTGTTGAACAAAATCGATTCTGCAGTCAAACGCGGTATCAAAGTCGATTTAAAGAAAATGAGCAAAGAGCTGGGCTGCCCCGTGATTGGTGTGTGCTCTCGCGATCCTGCCGATGTGGAAAAAGTGCAGGCGCAGGTACTCGATTTACTGCAAGGCCGAGTCTCTGAAGCGCCATTAATGCTGCATTATGATGAACAAATTGAAGCGGGCGTGCAGTTACTTTGCAGCAAAGACGCGCAATTAAGCCGTGGCCGTGCCTTGGCTATGTTAGGCAATGGTTCAGGTTGTGGTAGCTGCCAGAATGCTGAGCTGCAGGATGAAGTGAATACCTGTACCCAGATTATCTCTTCGCAAGGCCATGATATTGAAGTGATGGTGGCCACTACGCGCTTTAATTTCGTTGAGAAAGTGTTTCAAGGTTCAGTGAAAGAGTCGGGATTCCTCACCCTTAGTGACAAATTAGATAAACTCGTATTGCATCCCATGCTTGGCATTCCTGTGTTCTTGTTTGTGATGTATTTGATGTTTATGTTCAGCATCAACATTGGCAGTGCTTTTATCGATTTCTTCGATGTCTTTGCGGGCGCGCTGTTTGTCGATCACTTTGGCGCATTCTTGACGAACATGGGCTCTCCAGCTTGGTTAGTCACTATTCTAGCGGGTGGGGTTGGCCAAGGTATTCAAACCGTCACTACGTTTATTCCGGTGATCGCTGCTTTATTCCTTGGTTTGTCGGTGCTTGAAAGCTCTGGCTACATGGCGCGCGCCGCATTTGTGGTCGATGGTTTAATGCGCCGCATCGGTCTGCCTGGTAAAGCTTTCGTGCCTATGATTGTCGGCTTTGGTTGTTCTGTGCTGGCGATTATGGCGACGCGGACCTTAGGCAGTGAACGTGAGCGTATTGTCACGGGTATGATGGCGCCATTTATGTCTTGCGGTGCACGTCTGCCAGTATATGCGTTATTTGCCGCGGCTTTCTTCCCCGATTCTGGGCAGAATTTAGTCTTCTTGCTTTACGTTATTGGTATCTTTGCCGCTATCGGTACGGGTTTATTACTCAGAAGCACACTGTTACCCGGTACCAGTAGCGCTGTGGTGATGGAATTGCCAAGCTATGAAATGCCAAAACTCAAAGCCGTAATGGTCCGTACAGGTAAACGCACTAAGAGCTTTATTTTAGGTGCGGGTAAAACCATTGTGCTGGTGGTGACGCTATTAAACTTTATCAATGCCATAGGTGTTGATGGCACTTTCGGCCATGAAGACAGCCAAGCATCTTTGCTGAGTGTCGCGAGCCAAAAAATCACGCCTATCTTCTCGCCTATGGGCATAGAGCAGGATAACTGGCCAGCAACGGTCGGAATTATCACAGGTATTTTTGCCAAAGAAGCCGTAGTCGGTACTTTAAATAGTTTGTACAGCAGTGCAGCGCCCGCTGATGAAGAGCTGACACCCTTGAGTGAAAGCTTTAATGCGGCTCTAGCGACGATTCCAGCAAACTTGTTTGGGTTAGATCTTGAAGATCCGTTAAAACTGTCTGTTGGTGATTTGACCAATCAAGAAGCGATAGCGGAAGAGCAAGGCGTGGCAACATCGACCTTCGGTGCTCTGCAAGCTGGTTTCAGTGGTAAAATTGCGGCGTTCTCTTACTTGTTGTTTATCTTGCTGTATACCCCTTGTGTTGCGGCGATGGGCGCTTTAGTGCATGAGTTTGGCTCCCGTTGGGCGACATTTGCGGCAACGTGGACTTTCTCACTGGCCTATGGCTCGGCGACGGTAGTCTATCAAGCGGCAACCTTTACGCAACATCCTGTGCAATCGAGTCTGTGGATTGGTTTCTTCCTCTTTGCGTTAGTGGCGTTTTATCAATGGCTGAAACGTAAGGGCAGAAGAACCCAGCAGATCATTCCGGGGATACGCATCATTACCGAGTAAGATTTACTGAGTCAGCATGAATGAGTAATAAATGTCAGCTTAGTTAGGTCAAAGATAAAAGCAGCTTTCATGGCTGCTTTTATTGTTTTACTATCGCGGCTATAACCCAGCCGGTCAAAAACCATAGTTTTTAGCACTAGGCATTGTAACTAGTAGTGATCTGTAGGATCATGCTGGTTTTCTTAAAATTGCCATTGTTCGCAAAGAGGAATTCCATGAGTCATGTGGACACTGAAGTACGTCCGAGTAACTTTATTCGTAATATCATAGATGAAGATTTACAAAGCGGTAAGCACACGAGTGTACAGACTCGTTTCCCGCCGGAACCGAATGGCTATCTTCATATTGGTCATGCTAAATCTATCTGCTTAAATTTTGGGATAGCGCGAGACTATAACGGTCTGTGTAATTTACGTTTTGACGATACTAATCCTGAAAAAGAAGACATTGATTATGTAAATTCTATTCAGGCGGATGTGCGTTGGCTTGGATTCCAGTGGGATGGCGACGTGCGCTATTCATCAAACTATTTTGATCAGTTACATCAATATGCGGTTGAACTGATCAATAAAGGTTTGGCCTATGTGTGTTTCTTAAATGCTGATGAAACCCGCGAATACCGTGGCACGTTAAAAGAGCCAGGTAAAAACAGTCCTTTCCGCGACACATCAGTCGAAGAGAACCTCGCCTTATTCGCTAAGATGCGCGATGGTGGTTTTAAAGAAGGTGAATGTGCGCTGCGTGCCAAAATTGATATGGCGTCGCCATTCATGTGTATGCGCGATCCTATCATCTACCGTATTCGTTTTGCCCATCACCACCAAACGGGTGACAAGTGGTGCATTTACCCAATGTACGACTTTACCCACTGTATTTCTGATGCGTTAGAACATATTACCCACTCTTTATGTACTTTAGAGTTCCAAGACAACCGTCGTTTATACGACTGGGTGTTGGATAATTTGAATGATTTTCAAGCGCCGAATCGTACTCGTCAATACGAGTTTTCACGCTTAAATCTTGAATATACCTTGATGTCTAAGCGCAAGCTAAACGATCTTGTGACTCGCAAATTAGTGTCAGGTTGGGACGACCCACGTATGCCTACGATTGCTGGTCTACGTCGCCGTGGTTATACGCCAGCGTCAATTCGCGAGTTTTGCCAACGTATCGGCGTGACTAAGCAAGAGAATATGATTGAAGTCGGCATGTTAGATGCGTGTATTCGTGAAGAACTGAACGAACATGCACCGCGTGCGATGGCCGTATTACGTCCATTGAAAGTGATCGTCGAAAACTATGCTGAAGGTGAGCTTGAGTACATTCAAGCGGCCGCTCATCCAAATGATGACAGCATGGGGACGCGTGAATTAGCCTTTGGCCGTGAAATATTGATTGATGTGGCTGACTTTAGAGAAGAAGCCAACAAACAATACAAACGCCTTGTGACAGGCAAAGAAGTACGTTTACGCAATGCCTATGTGATTAAAGCTGAGCGTTGTGACAAAGACAGCGAAGGCAATATCACGACGGTTTATTGCACTTATGATCCTGAAACCTTAGGTAAAAACCCTGCAGATGGCCGTAAAGTCAAAGGCGTGATCCACTGGGTTGAGGCATCTACTGCCAAGCCTGCTGAATTCCGTTTATATCAGCGTTTATTTACCGATCCTAATCCAGCAGCGGCTGAGACTGTGGACGAAGTATTAAACCCTGAATCATTAGTGGTTGTGCACGGTTTTGCTGAAGCAAGCCTAGTGAATGCACCAGCAGAAAAAGCTTATCAGTTTGAGCGTGAAGGTTATTTCTGTGCTGACAGCAAAGATTCATCAGCTGATAAACTCGTGTTTAACTTAACTGTAGCGCTGCGTGATTCTTTCGAATGATTTGATAGTATTAGCTTGATTGAATTGGTTTGATGAAATGAGTCAAACAGTTCAACTCAATTAAGCTCAGTTGAATTAAACTAAGTCGTTCTGATCATTAATCAGACCCAAAAAAGAAGGCCTTTTAGGCCTTCTTTTTTATTTTATGGATTAGCGATAAAGCTATTGGCTGGTGTGAATTACAGTTAATTTGAGTTGTTATTGATACATAGGACCAAAGCCTAGGCTCCATAAGATAACGCTGGTTGCCATTAGCCCCACTAACAGTACTAAACCTGCGGTCACCATGGAACTGGCGTAGATAAAGCCTTTCTCTTCAGGGATATTCATAATGATCGGCACACCCGCGTACAGTAAGTACACTGAGTAAGCCAAACCAATCAATCCCACTATCATGATAAACCACAGCACTGGATACAACGCAGCTAAACCGACCATGAACAATGGCGTAGCGGTATAGGACGCGAGTTCTAACGCTTGGGTGTAGGTTGGGTTTGCATCGAAGGTTTTTGCCATCCAATAGGCCAAATAGGCGAGGGCGAATACGCCCGCTATTAGGCCTAAATACATGCCAGCCGACATAAACATGGCGCTTTGAGGTGTGAGGTAAATAGGATCGCCAGCGCCTGGATTCCAGCCAATGTAAGCTGTAGCAATATAACTGCAAATCGCAGGGATTAAGGCGATCAGTACCACATGACTTAAGCTACTTTTTAGTGCCTCATGGTTTTTTTCAATTGTGTGCCACTCTTGTTTAGGATGAGTGTATAGCCCCATTAAGTGATTCAATATCATTATAATTATCCTTGTTCAGCATTGATGAATGGCTCGCCAAACGTCAGACGAGCTGATAACAGCTCCACAATCGAGGTTAAAATGGTGTCCTGTCCCTTTAACTGCCGATTGGTGACACATACAGAAGTGAGAAGCTGTGTGATCAGGATCTCAGTTCTTTAGAGTGTAGATTATTTATTGAACAAAAAGTTCGGCGCGTCAAGTTAACTGAAGCCTAATGCTATAGCTTATGAGTAAATATGCGTAAAATAGCGCGATATTCAGAATGATATTGAGTGAGTCCATGCTGCAACTTCTTGCCCCCATCCACGCGTTTCTTCGCTGTGAAACACCGCAAACTTGGATTGATGTCGCGATTAAATCAGATTCCTTGGATGAGTTGCTGATCGATCACTGTAACTGTGAGTTAAAAGCAGCCCAGACAGCGATATTTTTGCTACGAAAATATGCGTTAGATAAAGACAGTGGTCGAGCTCTGTTGGCGTGGGCTAAACCCTATGAAGAGTTTATCTATTCGCAAGATCATGATGTGGTGAGCTTTCTGGCGCGCGATGTGAAAAAGAATGAGCTGGTGGCCGAACTTATGCCTAAGCCAAACTTTAAGTTTGCCGCTAATTTGGTTTCACCTTTAATCCGCTTGATTAAAGAAGAGTTTCATCATTTTGAGCAAGTATTGGAATTGATGCACAAACGCAGCATTGAGTATCGTAATATTCGCGCAGGCCGTTATGCCAAAGGCATGATGAGCTATGTAACCACCCATGAGAAAGATATCCTGCGGGATAAGCTGATTGTGGGGGCGTATATTGAGGCGCGTTCGTGCGAGCGTTTTGCTAAGTTGGCGCCCTATTTAGACGGTGAGCTGAGTAAGTTTTATGTGTCACTGCTGCGCTCTGAAGCCCGCCACTATCAAGATTATCTTGCATTAGCACAGTTGGTTTCACCTGAGGATATTAGCGAGCGCGTAAAGTACTTTGGTGAGTTAGAGGCTGAGTTGATTCTGGCGCAGGATGATGAGTTTCGTTTCCACAGCGGATCGCCGCTAGCAAATTGATTTGAAACACCTTCTTTTTAAAAATTGATGAATTAAGTCGATATAGCTAAAACGATTAACGGTTCGCTCGAACCGTTAATATAATGCGTCTTTAACCTCAAACAAGGTCAATAAAAGCAAGCTAACTTAAGTTGTATGCTCGAAGGGTAAGGACTGTAAGTTAATCCCTTCGGCGCTCACACTCAGCACACTGCCTTGCTCATACCAATCGCCCACCACAATACGTTGACAGCCATTAGCAAGTTGATGAATGGCGGGTCTATGGGTATGACCGTGGATCATATGTTTGGTGTGGGTCTTGGCAAATAACGCATCGACCGCATTGGGCTCCACATCCATGATGGTGTAGCTTTTTTGCTGATTGCTACTTTTGCTATTGCTGCGAATTTTATCGGCAATGCCCTGACGGGTTTTCTTGGATAAACAACCATATAGCCAACGCGCCAGTGACAAACTGCGCAGTTTTCGAAAGCGTTGGTAGGACTTATCCAAAGTACACAAGCTGTCGCCGTGTAAGATAACCGTCTCTATGCCGTATAAATTCAGGCACGTCACTTCGGGTAAGATTTGCATTCCTGCGGCGCGCGCAAATTGCTTGCCTAACATAAAGTCACGGTTGCCGTGGATGAAATACACCGGCAGCTTTTGTGATACTTGCTTGAGTTTTTCGGCGAGTTCGAGGGCAAAAGGTAAGGCAATATCATCGCCAACCCAGACTTCAAACAAATCACCTAGGATATAGAGGGCGTCGGCATCATCGAGTTCAGTGTCGAGGAAGCGAGTGAACGCTTGGGTGATATCAAGACGATCTGCACTCAGGTGCAGATCGCCTATAAATAAAGTTCGCATCCGCAGGGATTATGCCGCAACGCTGACTTTTTCAATCACAATGGCTTCTAATGGCACATCTTGATGCATGCCACGGTTGCCAGTGCTAACAGCTTTGATTTTTTCGATAATATCCATGCCTTCAACGATTTCGCCGAATACGCAGTAGCCCCAGCCCTGTGAGGTTTCTGATTTAAAATCGAGGAAAGTGTTGTCGTTCACGTTAATGAAGAACTGTGCAGTGGCTGAATGTGGATCAGAAGTACGTGCCATAGCAACAGTACCAGTACGATTTGATAAACCGTTATTGGCTTCGTTTTTCACTGGCTCGTTACAACGCTTTTGGCTCATGTCTTCGTTGAAGCCACCACCTTGGATCATGAAACCGTCAATCACACGGTGGAAGATAGTGCCGTCGAAGAAACCTTCGTCAACATATTTCATGAAGTTTGCTACTGTTAACGGCGCTTTTTCAGCGTTCAGTTGCAGTTTAATGTCGCCCAAATTGGTGTGTATTGTGATCATGTTTTCATACTCTCTGTAAATAGTGGCGCGATTCTAACTTATCTCGGATTGCGCGCAAAGTGCAGTATTCAAAACCTGTCAGGCCGTGGTAGACTGACTCCTTGATTTTACACCTGAATGTATCATTGAAGAGAATATCGATGTTGAAGATTTACAACAGTATTACCCGCCAAAAACAGGAATTTAAGCCGATTACTCCCGGAAAAATCGGGATGTACGTGTGTGGTGTGACCATATACGATCTCTGTCATATTGGTCATGGCCGTACTTTTGTTTCCTTTGACATGATAGTGCGCTACCTGCGTTACGCGGGTTATGAAGTGAATTTTCAGCGCAATATCACCGATGTTGATGACAAAATTATCAAGCGCGCTAACGAGAATAACGAAAGCTGTGAAGCCTTAACCGAGCGTTTGATCGGTGAAATGCATCAAGACTTCGATGCCTTAAATATGTTGCGCCCCGATTTTGAACCGCGCGCAACCCTGCATATTGCCGAAATCATCGACATGGTTGAGTTATTACTCGCCCGTGGCCATGCCTATGTGGCGAGCGATGGTGATGTGCTTTTCAGCGTGGCTTCCTATCCTGATTACGGCCGTTTATCGGGTCAGAATTTAGATCAACTACAAGCCGGTGCTCGGGTAGAAGTGGACGAAACCAAACAAAATCCAATGGATTTTGTGTTGTGGAAAATGTCTAAACCTGGTGAACCGACGTGGGAATCGCCATGGGGACCGGGTCGTCCTGGCTGGCATATTGAATGTTCGGCCATGAACAGCAAACATCTAGGTCTACATTTCGATATTCATGGCGGCGGCTCTGACTTACAGTTCCCGCACCATGAGAATGAAATCGCCCAGTCTTGCTGTGCCCATGACACGCCATACGTGAACTATTGGATGCACACAGGCATGGTGATGGTTGACCGTGAAAAAATGTCTAAGTCGTTAGGCAATTTCTTTACCATTCGCGATGTACTTGGTCACTATGATGCTGAAACTGTGCGTTATTTCCTGTTATCTGGCCATTACCGTAGCCAACTGAACTATTCAGAAGATAACTTGAAACAAGCTCGTTCAGCTTTAGAGCGTTTGTATACCGCCATTAAAGATGTCGACTTGACTGTCGCTGCAGCGCCAGCAGAAGAGTTTATCGCGAAATTTAAAGCGGCGATGGATGATGACTTTAATACACCTGAAGCCTACTCAGTCCTGTTTGACATGGTGCGTGAGACCAATCGCTTAAAACTGACCGATATGGCACAGGCATCGGCATTAGCAGTCACCTTGAAGCAATTAGCGGATGTGTTAGGCTTATTAAGCCAAGAGCCTGAAGCTTTCTTCCAAGGCGGCGGTAGTGATGATGAAGTGGCTGAAATCGAAGCTTTAATCGTTGAACGTAACCGTGCTCGTACTGAAAAAGACTGGGCTGCTGCGGATGTGGCGCGTAACCGTTTGAATGAGTTAGGCGTTGAGCTTGAAGATGGCCCAAGTGGTACCACTTGGCGTAAGAAATAAGCTTAGTTAGTTGTTCTCTCTCATCTAGACGAAATCTTCAGCCATAAAAAAACCTGCATCATGCAGGTTTTTTTATGCTTGCAGAACTTAGAACTTAGTCGTGATATTGCTCAGCAGCGTATAAGGTGTTTTCCAATAGACTCGCAATCGTCATCGGGCCAACACCGCCGGGGACTGGAGTGATAAAGCTGGCATTTTGCGCCGCAACGTCATATTGCACATCGCCGACTAAGGTGCCGTTATCTAAACGGTTAATGCCTACGTCAATGACGATAGCGCCAGGCTTGATCCACTCACCAGGAATGAAGCCGGGTTTACCGACTGCGACAACCACGAGATCTGCGATACGAATTTTTTGCTCAAGATTCTTAGTGAAACGGTGGCAAGTGGTCGTAGTGCAACCCGCCAACAGTAATTCTAACGTCATAGGGCGGCCGACAATATTAGACGCACCAACCACGACAGCATCTAAACCATAAGTATCAACGCCGGTGGATTTGATGAGTGTCATTATGCCCATCGGCGTGCAAGAGCGCAGCACCGGAATACGCTGCGCTAAACGGCCAACGTTGTACGGGTGAAATCCATCGACATCTTTATCAGGGCGAATACGTTCGATGACTTTTGAATCTTCGATATGGGCGGGTAGTGGCAGTTGCACTAAAATGCCATCGATGGTCGGATCATCATTCAGACTATCAATAAGGCTCAGCAACTCATCTTCACTGCAACTTGTTTCTAAATCGTATGAACGAGAAATAAATCCAACTTCCTCACAGGCCTTACGTTTGCTTCCAACATAAACCTGTGATGCCGGATCGGCTCCCACTAATACTACGGCTAAACCCGGAATGCGCTGTCCAGCCTCTTTGCGGGCGGTGACTTTTTCGCTGAGCTTAGTGCGGATGGATTGAGCAATCGCCTTGCCGTCGATTATTTGGGCTGTCATGGGTGTAGGATATCCTTTATATGGGCGATGGTTAAAACAGTAGTTAACACAGAGATTGGCAATCGCGGCTATTTTAACAGGGCACAGCTACTGTGTCATGGTTAAAGCCGTCGCCAAATGGATAAAAAAAAACGGATTAGCCTGATAATTCAGCACCTAGAGTCAATCAATAAAAAAATCGTTGACGGTTGTAAAGTGAGGGGATAAGATGCGCTCCGTTCTCAGGCAGATGTGTTCATCTAGCACTGAAAATGTTATGTAAGACCTTAGGTGATTAGCGCGTCCGGTAGTGTATCCAGTTTTTGGATGAGAGCGGACCAGAGGGAACCCTCTGAGTTGATACCAAAAAATGTAAGACTTTCGGTGATTAGCGCAGCCCGGTAGCGCATCTGGTTTGGGACCAGAGGGTCAGAGGTTCGAATCCTCTATCACCGACCACTTTATTATTGTTTGCTTCAATGAATTTAAAGATAATTTGAACTCAAATAAGCGAATGGTAGGGTTAGCTAAGTGCTTTCCAAAATCGGTTAGGATACAGAAAGTTCTGTAAACCATGCGCCCGTAGCTCAGTTGGATAGAGCACCCGCCTTCTAAGCGGGTGGTCGCAGGTTCGAATCCTGCCGGGCGTACCAGTTTCAGTGGTGATTGTAGCTCAGTTGGTAGAGTCCCGGATTGTGATTCCGGTTGTCGTGGGTTCGAGCCCCATCAGTCACCCCATTTTTTAGTACTTTGAGTACAAATTAAAAAAAGCGACCTTGTGTCGCTTTTTTTATACCCCAGATTCGGCTGTTGAGGCTCGACTCTGCAGAAAACGGTGGCTATAATGTCGCGTCTTGATAGATATCAACTATGAGCGACCTGTGCCTAAAGCCAGTAGTGGTGGGCATTGTAGTCAAATTTAATGATCAAGAAACGAATACCTGAATAGTTGATGAATCGGCTATTACAAAGGACGTTAGACAAATTTCGAGGTAAAACAATGCAAGTTTCTGTTGAAGCAACCCAAGGCCTAGAGCGTCGCCTGACCATTTCTGTTCCTGCTGAACAAATTGAAAAGCTGGTTAAAGACAGTTTACAACGTGAAGCTAAGCGTGCTCGTATCCCAGGTTTCCGTCCTGGTAAAGTGCCTATTACTGTGATTAACAAACGTTACGGCGCAGCGATTCGTCAAGACATCATGGGTGAAGTGATGCAACGTAACTTCATCGAAGCAATTATTGCTGAGAAGTTAAACCCAGCCGGTGCACCGACTTTTGTTCCAGGTTCAACTGATGGCGAAAAGTTCGAATTTATCGCTACCTTTGAAATCTATCCAGAAGTTGAGCTGAAAGGCTTAGATGCAATCGAAGTAGAACAACCAAAAGCTGAAGTGACTGACGCTGACGTTGACACTATGATTGAAACGTTACGTAAACAACACGCAACTTTCGCTGCTGTTGAACGTGAAGCTGCCGATGGCGACAAAGTGAAAATGAACTTTGTTGGCTCAGTTGATGGTGAAGAATTTGAAGGCGGCAAAGCTGACGATTTCGAACTGCAATTAGGCAGCGGCCGTATGATCCCTGGTTTTGAAACGGGTATTTTAGGTCACAAAGCGGGTGAAGAATTTGTTATCGACGTGAACTTCCCAGAAGAATATCACGCTGAAAATCTGAAAGGTAAAGCCGCTAAGTTCGCGATTACGCTGACTGAAGTTCAAGCCGCTAACCTGCCAGAAGTAAACGATGAGTTTGCTGCTCTGTTCGGTATCAGCGAAGGTGGCTTAGAAGCCCTTAAAGCTGAAATCCGTAAAAACATGAACCGCGAACTTGAGCAAGCGTTAAAAGCTAACGTTAAAGAGCAAGTGATCAACGGTCTGTTAGCGAACAACGACATCACTTTGCCAAAAGCACTGATCGATGGCGAAGTTAACGTACTGCGTCAACAAGCAATGCAACGTTTTGGCAATCAAACGGCAAACATGCCTGAACTGCCAGCTGAATTGTTCACTGAACAAGCTGCACGTCGCGTTAAAATCGGTCTGTTATTAGGCGAAGTCATCAAGACTAACGAACTGAAAGCAGAAGACGAACGCGTACAAGGCTTGATCGCTTCTATGGCTTCTACCTACGAAGATCCAAGTGAAGTTGTTGCTTATTACAACAGCAACAAAGAGCTGATGCAAAACATGCGCAACGTTGCTTTAGAAGAGCAAGCAGTTGAAGCACTGTTGAAATCTGCCAAAGTGACCGAAAAAGAAGTCGCTTTTGAAGAATTTATGAACAAGGCTACTGGTCGCGCATAAGCTAAGCTTGACTTGATTAGCTGTTCGCCATTTATAATGGCTCGTATGAGGCTCCTCATGCGAGCCATTTTTATTTAGGGAAGTGAATAATGCATAATGCGTCAGACATACAAAGTGCTTTAGTGCCTATGGTGATCGAACAGACTGCTAAGGGTGAACGCTCATACGATATTTATTCTCGTTTGTTGAAAGAGCGGATTATCTTTTTGGTAGGTCAAGTTGAAGAACACATGGCAAACCTTATCGTGGCGCAACTATTATTCTTAGAATCAGAAAGCCCAGATAAAGATATCTTTTTATACATTAACTCTCCAGGTGGCTCAGTCACCGCAGGCATGGCGATTTATGATACCATGCAGTTTATCAAACCGAATGTTAGCACTGTCTGTATCGGCCAAGCGGCCAGCATGGGCGCTTTCTTATTAGCCGGTGGTGAGAAGGGCAAACGTCACTGTTTACCAAACTCTCGCGTGATGATCCATCAACCACTGGGTGGTTTCCAAGGTCAAGCTTCTGACATCGCTATCCATGCCAAAGAAATCTTAGGCATTAAGAATAAGCTTAACCAAATGTTAGCCGAGCACACTGGCCAACCGCTCGAAGTGGTTGAACGCGATACCGATCGTGACAACTTCATGAGCGCGACTCAAGCCGTCGAATATGGCTTAGTTGACTCTGTGATGACGAAACGCGGCTGATTTTTGCTTTTGACTGAGCTATGCTCTGTAAAGGTTAAGCAAATTTAAGACAGGCAGTAGAGCAGACTGCAAATGAGGTAATTAATGGGCGACAACAAAAATAATGGTGACAGCGGTAAATTGCTGTACTGCTCTTTTTGCGGAAAGAGCCAGCATGAAGTCAGAAAACTCATTGCTGGCCCATCAGTGTATGTATGCGACGAATGTGTTGAGTTATGTAACGACATCATTCGCGAAGAGATTAAAGAAATCTCTCCAAAGCGCGATAGCGATAAGTTACCGACACCACATGAGTTGCGTGCACATTTAGACGATTATGTGATTGGCCAAGACAGGGCGAAGAAAGTGCTGTCTGTGGCAGTGTATAACCACTATAAGCGTTTGAAAAATGCGTCGCCTAAAGATGGTATCGAGCTGGGTAAGAGTAACATTTTACTTATCGGTCCAACGGGTAGCGGTAAGACGCTGTTGGCTGAAACCCTTGCGCGCTCACTCAATGTACCTTTCACTATGGCCGATGCCACAACACTGACTGAAGCGGGTTATGTGGGTGAAGACGTTGAAAACATCATTCAAAAGTTGCTGCAAAAGTGCGACTACGATGTAGAGAAAGCGCAGCGTGGTATCGTTTATATCGATGAAATCGATAAAATTAGCCGTAAGTCAGACAATCCATCGATCACCCGTGACGTATCGGGTGAGGGCGTGCAGCAAGCGCTGCTTAAGCTGATTGAAGGTACTGTTGCCGCGGTTCCACCACAAGGTGGCCGTAAGCATCCACAGCAAGAATTCTTACAAGTCGATACTTCTAAGATCCTGTTTATCTGTGGCGGTGCGTTTGCAGGGCTTGAGAAAGTGATTGAGCAACGTGCACACGTTGGTTCGGGTATCGGTTTCGGTGCTCAGGTAAAAGGCGAAAAAGAGAAGGCGACGATTTCTGAAACCTTAACTCAAGTTGAACCTGGCGATTTGGTCAAATATGGCTTAATTCCTGAGTTCATCGGCCGTCTGCCTGTGGTTGCGACTCTGACTGAGCTGGATGAAGAAGCCCTAGTGCAAATTTTATCTCAACCTAAAAATGCCCTGACTAAGCAGTACAGTGCGTTATTTGAGATGGAAGGCGTCGAGCTTGAGTTCCGCGAAGATGCACTTAAAGCGATAGCACACAAGGCGATGTCACGTAAGACAGGTGCCCGTGGTTTACGCTCAATCGTTGAAAGTATTCTACTGGATACTATGTACGATATTCCTTCAGTCGATGGTGTAGTGAAGGCCGTTGTCGATGAATCAGTCGTGAAAGGTGAATCTGCACCTATCCTGATTTATGAGCACAATGAAGCCCAAGCAGCCTCTGGCGAGCAATAATTGTACTGATTGCTAATAAACTGAAAAACAAGGAGTCCAATGGACTCCTTTTTTCGTATTAGCCATTGAAACTCAATAAAGCGTCCCAATATACTCCAGTATTAATCCATTTCACCAAAACGGAATCGAACTATGACCCAAGAGCGTGAAGCGCATATCGAACTCCCCGTGCTGCCACTGCGAGATGTGGTGGTCTATCCCCATATGGTAATTCCGTTATTTGTCGGACGAGAAAAATCTATTCGATGTCTCGAAACCGCAATGGCGCAGGATAAGCAAATTATTTTAGTGGCGCAGCGTGATGCCGAACTCGATGAACCATCAAAAGATGACATCTTCGAAGTGGGTACGGTTGCCTCTATTTTACAGTTACTTAAGCTGCCAGACGGCACAGTCAAAGTGTTGGTAGAAGGCGGACGTCGCGCCCGCATTACCCGTTACACCCAAGAAACAGAGTTTTTTGTGGCTAAGGCTGAGTATCTGGAATCAGAACCGCTGGAAGACAAAGAAGAAGAAGTGTTAGTGCGCAGTGCTATTGGTCAGTTTGAAGGTTATATCAAGCTGAACAAAAAGATACCGCCAGAAGTCTTGACCTCTTTATCGGGTATCGATGAAGCGGCGCGTCTGGCTGATACTATGGCCGCACACATGCCACTTAAGCTTGAAGATAAGCAATCTGTGCTTGAGATGATCAACGTTGGCGAGCGTCTGGAATATTTAATGGCGATGATGGAATCGGAGATCGACCTATTGCAGGTTGAGAAACGTATTCGTACCCGCGTTAAAAAACAGATGGAAAAAAGTCAGCGTGAGTACTATCTGAACGAACAGATGAAAGCCATCCAGAAAGAACTGGGTGACTTAGACGAAGGCCATGACGAGTTTGAAGCCTTAAATCGTAAGATTGAAGAGGCTAATATGCCCGCCGAGGCGAAAGGAAAAGCCCTGGCAGAGCTTAACAAGCTACGTATGATGTCGCCAATGTCGGCAGAAGCCACAGTTGTGCGCAGCTATGTGGATTGGATGACGTCAGTGCCTTGGAGCCAACGCTCTAAAATCAAACGTGATTTAGCAAAAGCCCAAGAAGTGCTCGATACCGATCATTTCGGTCTGGAAAAAGTTAAAGAACGTATCTTGGAATATTTGGCAGTCCAAAGCCGAGTGCGTCAGCTTAAAGGGCCAATCCTGTGTCTCGTTGGACCTCCAGGTGTGGGTAAAACTTCCTTGGGTCAATCGATCGCTAAGGCGACCGGACGTAAGTATGTGCGTGTTGCCTTAGGCGGCGTGCGTGATGAAGCGGAAATCCGTGGTCATCGCCGTACTTATATTGGTTCTATGCCAGGTAAAGTCATTCAAAAAATGGCTAAAGTGGGCGTGAAAAACCCATTATTCTTGCTCGATGAAATCGACAAGATGAGTTCAGACATGCGCGGCGATCCGGCTTCTGCTTTATTAGAAGTGTTAGATCCTGAGCAAAATGCGACCTTTAACGATCATTACCTCGAAGTCGATTACGACTTATCCGATGTGATGTTTGTGGCAACGTCTAACTCTATGGACATTCCTGGGCCACTACTTGACCGTATGGAAGTGATCCGTTTGTCGGGTTACACCGAAGACGAGAAGCTGAATATTGCTAAGCAACATTTGCTGAATAAGCAAATTGAGCGCAACGGCTTAAAAGCGGCTGAAATTAAAGTCGAGGATAGCGCTATCGTTGGCATTATCCGCTATTACACCCGTGAAGCGGGCGTGCGTTCACTTGAGCGTGAATTGTCTAAGATTTGCCGTAAAGTCGTGAAAATGATTTTACTCGATAAATCAGTTAAATCTGTCACTGTGAATCAAGAGAACCTTAAGTCATTCCTTGGCGTGCAGCGCTTCGATTACGGTAAAGCTGAGTCGAAGAACCAAATCGGTCAAGTGACAGGCTTAGCGTGGACACAAGTAGGTGGTGATCTGCTAACGATTGAAGCAACGTCAGTGCCTGGTAAAGGTAAATTAACTTATACCGGTTCCCTTGGCGACGTGATGCAAGAGTCGATTCAAGCGGCTATGACAGTTGTTCGCGCCCGTGCGGAACAATTAGGCATCAATGCGGATTTCTACGAGAAGCGTGATATCCATGTGCATGTGCCAGAAGGTGCAACGCCAAAAGATGGTCCATCGGCTGGTGCGGCTATGTGTACCGCTTTAGTATCCAGCTTAACGGGTAACCCAGTGCGTAGCGACGTGGCCATGACAGGTGAAATAACCTTACGTGGTGAAGTGTTACCTATCGGTGGTTTGAAAGAAAAACTGCTGGCAGCACACCGCGGCGGCATAAAATTAGTGCTTATACCAAAAGAAAACGAGCGTGATCTGGAAGAAATTCCTGCCAATGTAATTGCCGATTTAGAAATTCGTCCCGTGCGTTGGGTCGATGAAGTGTTAAAACTGGCCCTAGAAAGACCGGTTGAAGGCTTCGAAGTGGTTAAAAACTTGGCATAACGCAAGAAATTGCGCTATCACGTTAAAAAAAATGAAAAAAGGGGCTTAACAAAGCGTAGACCTGTGGTAGCCTAGGTCTGTGGAGAGCCAGCTGCTCCAAGCCCTTGGCGCAACTGGCTTTGAGCTGTATCCAGTTTTATTTCTTTGGTTTTCGAACTCAGCTTGAACTTTGAATTCAAGCTTGTTATAAAAGCCTCCGCAGACCGCTCTAGAGACGGATTTGGTTGCGGCGCAAAAAAATTACATTCAAGGGGATGACATGAACAAATCTGAACTAATCGAGAAAATCGCATCTGGTGCTGACATTTCTAAAGCCGCTGCCGGCCGTGCACTGGATTCTTTTATCGCTGCTGTGACCGAAGGTCTGAAAGAAGGCGATAAAATTTCTCTTGTTGGTTTTGGTACTTTTGAAGTGCGTGAACGCGCTGAGCGTACTGGTCGCAACCCACAAACGGGTGAAGAAATCAAAATCGCAGCAGCTAAAATTCCAGCATTCAAAGCTGGTAAAGCACTGAAAGACGCTGTTAATTAATCATTAATATCGTAGCCTTTGTAAGGCATTCGTAATGACAAGCACTGTTTATCAGTGCTTTTTACGAATTGAAAGTAATGGAATATGAAGCTTAATTTCTACCATTACTCGGGGTTTTAGAATTTACCTGTGGTAGCGTCTGAATATTCCCCATAAATTACAGAAAGGCGCATCTCAAACCGATGCGCCTTTTTATTTTGTTAATCGCAACAAGCGAGAAATCTGATGTTAGAAAAGATCCGCGATGGTTCGCAAGGCGTGATTGCTAAAGGCATTCTCGTACTTGTGATTTTATCTTTTGCATTTGCAGGAGTCAGCAGTTACTTAGGTTCTACAACTGATGTGCCTGCAGCAGAAGTGAACGGTGACATAATCACTAAAGCCGAGCTTGAGCAGGCTTACCAAAGTGAGCGCTCTCGTATGGAGCAACAGCTAGGTGAGATGTTTGCTGCGTTATCTGCTGACGAAAAATATCTACAAAGCATTAAGCAGAGCGTATTAGAGCGCTTAGTGGCTGACAAACTGATAGATCAAGCGGCTAAGGCTATGGGTTTGCGTGTATCTGACGAACAGATCATTGCAGCCGTGAAAACTGAACCTGCATTCCAAACCGATGGCAAATTTGATAACGATCGTTATCAAGCGATTCTACGTCAGTTAGGTTATCAACCACAGGCGTTCAGAGACATGATGCGCGTCGATATGACCCGTCGTCAGTTAACGGCAGCGCTAGTTGGTACTGAATTTGTGTTAGCTGGCGAAGCTAAGCAATTAGCTGAGTTACAAGGCCAAACTCGCGATGTGCGCTATTTAGTCGTTGATTCTGCGCCATTCTTAGCGACAGCGGTTGTGACAGACGAGCAAGTGAAAAACTATTACGACGCAAACCAAGGGCAGTTTATGAGCCCTGAAATGGTGAGCTTAGAATATGTTGAGCTGAATGCGGCTGATTTTGCTAAAAATAACCCAGTTTCAGACGAAGAAGCGCAAGCTTATTACGAGGAACATAAAGCGCAATACGTGTCTAACGAGAAGCGTCTTGCCGCACACATTCTGGTTATGCCAGGTAGCGATGAAGCTGCTGCAAAAGCCAAGGCTGAAGATTTAGCGAAGCAATTAGACAGCGGTGCCGATTTTGCTGATCTGGCTAAAGCTAACTCTGACGATACCTTGAGTGCAGAGCAGGGCGGTAAACTGGATTGGTTTGAACCAGGTGTGATGGACCCCGCTTTCGATGCTGCATTATTTGCATTGAACAAAGGCCAACATTCTGCGGTGGTTAAAACTGACTTTGGTTTCCACATTATCAAGCTATTAGATGTGCAACCGGGTGTGACTGTACCCTTTGCCGATGTGAAAGCTAAGATAGTAGCGCAATTGCAAGATAAGAAAGCGGTTGATCAATTCTACAGCTTACAAAGCAAATTAGCTGATACTAGCTATGAAGTGCCAGATACACTATCTGAAACTGCTAAAGCTGTGGGCGTCGACATTAAGACGACTCCACTGTTCTCTCGCGATAACGTTCCTGCTACGCTGAACAAGCCTGACTTAGTCAAAGCCGCGTTCTCTGAAACTGTTATGCTGAAAGGGTTAAACAGTGAAGTGATTGAGCTTGAACCTAACCACGTGGTGGTGGTTCGTGTGAAGGAACATCACGATGCGGGCACTTTGGCCTTAGCGGAAGTGAAAGCCAATATCACAGAACGTTTGAAGCAAGATCAAGCAAACGAAGCTGCCCGTGCGAAAGCACAAGAGCTGATGGCACAAGTTAAAGCCGGTGCAACGGATCTTGGTTTAGTGGCTAAAGCGAAACTAGGCCGCGGCGCGCAAGATGTTGATGCTGCGATTGTAGGCAAAGCATTCCAAATGCCAACACCAAGCACTTCTCCAGTTGTCGATACCGTGGGTTTAGCAAATGGTTATGCCGTGGTTGCGCTAGATAAAGTCAACGCAGCAGAAGGTGTGAGTGATGAGCTGGTGAATGCGCTTAAACAACGCCTGAACGCACAATACAGCGAAGCAGACTACCGTGGCTTGATAGATTCACTTAAAGCCAATGCCAAGGTGCTTTACCCTGTAGAAGAATAATTTAAGTGAGGATAGCGCGTTGAACTGGCTATCTTACTTGTAAACTTCGATTAAAAAGGCCAAGTGATTCCACTTGGCCTTTTTGTTTTTTCAATGCGCTGAAGTATGTCGATGAGTTTGAAGAGAATAAGTTACTGCAACACAGTCAGACTCAATACGCCATCACATCAAGCGCGACGTTACAGTCGGGCTAGTCATCAACGCCTATCATCACGCTGCTGGCTTTGATGAGTGCATAAGCCGAATCCCCCACTTTAAGACCTAGGCGCTCACAGGACGCTTTAGTCACCACAGAGGTCAATACCACTCCGGGTGCAAGTTCGATCGTCACTTCATTGTTTACCGCGCCCATTTCTATGGATTTGATCGTACCGCTGAGCGTATTTCTTGCGCTAATTTTCATCGTCTTTCCTTATTGAGGGATTATTAGGGAGTGATTGGTGAAAGCTAGTGTAGCGCATCTTAGTTCGGGCGTTGCAAATAAAAACGCCACTAAAAAGTGGCGTTTAACGGTGTGATAAGCAGTGACTAGCTATCGCAGTCGATTAGAGCTCGATAACGTCAAACTCAACGTATGGGTTAACGTCGGCATCGTAATCAATACCTTCGATACCAAAGCCGAATAATTTAATAAATTCAGCTTTGTATTCACGGTAATCCGTTAATTCTGACAAGTTTTCTGTGGTCACTTGTGGCCACAGATTACGGCAGTGTTGCTGAATATCTTCACGCAGTTCCCAATCGTCTAAACGGATGCGATTGTCGCTGTCAGTTTCTGGCTTAGCACCATCGGCGCGGAATAGACGCTCACTGAACATGCGATAGATTTGCTCCATACAACCTTCATGCAGACCTTCCTGACGCATTTTCTTGAATACCATCGCGATATACAAAGGCATGACTGGAATAGCCGAACTCGCTTGAGTCACAACGCTCTTCAGTACCGCGACATTAGCGCTGCCACCAGTGGCTGACAATTGCTCATTTAAGGCTTTTGCTGCGCGGTCTAAATCCATCTTGGCCTTGCCAAGGGCGCCGTGCCAGTAGATTGGCCACGTCAGTTCTGTACCGATATAGCTATAGGCTACGGTTTTGCAGTTATCCGCTAATACACCGGCTTCAGATAAGGCTTTGATCCACAGTTCCCAATCTTCGCCGCCCATAACCGTTACTGTATCGGCAATTTCTTGCTCAGTTGCTGGCTCAACGGTGGCTTCAATGATGCAATCTTTATTGGTATCAACCGCAGTCGCAGTGTAAGTTTCACCGATTGGTTTTAATGCAGAACGGATAAGTTCACCAGAATCTGGCAGTTTGCGCACAGGTGATGCCAGTGAGTAAACGACCATGTCGATTTCACCGAGATCTTGCTTAATAAGCTCGATCACTTTTTGTTTTGCTTCATGGCTAAAGGCATCGCAGTTAATGCTCTTAGAATATAAGCCTTCAGCTTTAGCAAATTTGTCGAAAGCGGCAGAGTTGTACCAACCCGCAGTACCTGGTTTCGTTTCAGTACCTGGCTTTTCGAAGAACACGCCAATCGTTGCGGCATCGCTACCGAAAGCGGCTGCGATACGTGAAGACAGACCGTAACCGCTTGATGAACCAACCACTAATACCCTTTTCGGGCCGTTAGCAATTTTACCTTTAGCTTTGGTTAGCGTGATTTGTTCTTGAACGTTTGCTTCACAACCGACTGGGTGTGTAGTGGTACAAATGAATCCACGAATTTTTGGTTTGATAATCATGTTTAAGCTTCTTCTATCAAAATGACCAATAGGATAAATATTTCGGCGGGTAAATGGCACCTATTTTTAGCCAATTCACCTGATTATTTAAGTGGTTGGAGCAGTTTAACGTTTATGGACAAACAGACTTTGCTCTTGGATCAACCTCTGGGTATATTCATGTTGTGGCGAGTTAAATATCTGTTCTGTAGGCGCTTTCTCGACCATAACACCTTTGTGCAGCACCATGATTTTATCGCTAACATGGCGAATAATATTGAGATTATGGGATACGAAGATATAAGACAAGCCGAGGTCTTTTTGCAGTTTCAGCAGCAAATTAAGAATTTGTGAGCGTACTGAAAGGTCAAGCGCGGTCAAGGCTTCGTCGGCAATAATAATTTTAGGATTGAGCATTAAGGCTCGCGCTACCGCAACGCGCTGTTTCTGGCCTTCGGAAATCATGTGCGGATAAAACTCCGCATGCTCAGGTAATAAGCCCACTTTACGCAATGTGTCGACCACTTGGGTGTGCCGCGATTGCGCCGACATTTTGGTATTAAAACGCAGCGGCTCATCGAGCAACTGGCCAATTGTCAAACGCGGGTTTAGTGAGGTATTCGGATCTTGGAAAATCATTCGAATCAAGCGGCATCTTTGCTTGATATCGCGGCTGTCTAAGGCTTCACCTTCGAAAAAAATCTCGCCGCCGCTGCGGGGCTCAGCGCCGACTAAAATGCGGGCGAGGGTACTTTTACCCGACCCTGCTTCACCTACTATGGCTAAGGTTTCGCCGCGTTGGAGCTCGAAGGATACAGGCGCTAGTGCATCGTTATATTGGCGGGAAAAGCCCCTATAACCGGTATCGTATCTTTTATAAAGATCGTTAACTTTAAGCAGTGGGGTCGTCATTGTGGGTTTCGCCGTGATAAGGGAAATGACAGGCAAAATAGCGGTCTTTAATATGACTTAAATTTGGCTGATTAACGCATTTTTTTTGGGCTTCAGGGCAACGAGGCCCTAACCGGCAACCGATTGGCAAATGCTGTAAGGCGGGCGCAGACCCTGGAAGGGTAGGCATAATCGCCTTGTGGCCACCTGAGCCTGAATAGTCGGGCATGTTATCAAGCAGCGCCTTAGTGTAAGGATGATAAGGCTGTTTAATCACTTCGTCCGTCGGCCCCGATTCCATAACTTGACCGCAATAGAGCACGGATAAGTGATCGCACCATTGGGCTAAGGTTTCAAGCTCGTGGCTGATCAATAGAATCGATACATTTTGTAATTGATTTAATTGAGATAATAATCTGAATATCTGCGCTTGAGTGCTGAGCTCCATCGAGCTTGTGGGTTCATCGGCAATCAAGAGGCGAGGCTGATTAGCAACCGCCATCGCAATCATCACCTTTTGGCATTCGCCTTCGGATAATTCCCACGCATAGCTAGACATTACCTGTCGAGGATTTTTAATCCCGACTTTATGTAGCCACTTTTGTGCTGTCAGCCGTGCATGTCGACGTTTTTGCCAAAAATAGGCATTGGGATTCTTAGGCATAGCTTGCATCAGCTGACTGCCGACGGTTTGCGCCGGATCTAAGCTGCCCGATGGATCTTGGAAGATCATCGCCATGTCTGAACCCATTAGATTGCGGCGCTCTTTTGAGCTCATAGCCATCAAGTTATTGCCATCCCACATCATGCGATCGGCTGTGATGGTCCAGTTGGGACCTGGGATCCCAAGAATCGCTCTGGCTAACAAACTTCGTCCAGAGCCTGACTCACCGACTAGGCCATGAATTTCGCCCGCATTGAGCGTTAAGCTGACTTTTTCGAGCGCCCGCACTCTACCGTGGGGCGTATCGAGTTCAATCGTGAGATTTCGTACGTCGAGTAAAGGCATAAGTTAGTTTCTGATGGGCGCAAGCGCCGACCGTAGGCCATCGCCAACCAAGTTAATGGAAAGCACACTGAAAAGAATCGCTAAGCCCGGGATAGTTACAGCCCAAGGCGCCGTTAATAAATTATCCATACCTTGGGCGACCATAGCGCCCCATTCTGGGCTTGGTGCCTGCGCGCCCAAGCTTAAAAAACCGAGGGCGGCGATATCTAAAATGGCGGCAGAAATGGCAAGCGTGGTTTGAATGATCACCACTTCCCACACGTTTGGCATGATGACATACCAAAAAATTTGCATTGAGTTCGCGCCATCTAAACGCGCCGCTGTGACGTATTCTTTTTGTAACTCTTCATGCACTGACTGGTGTATCGAGCGCACAAATTGCGGGGTTAAGGCAATTCCGACGGCCCAGAACACATTTTCAAGCCCTGGCCCCATTACCGCCACCACTAAAATGGCCATCAATAATGAAGGGATTGATAACAATGCATCGAGTAAGTGCCCGAGAATACTGGATTTTAAGCCCCGCATCATGCCTGACAGCGACCCTATAATAAAGCCTGTGAATAATGCGGTGACGACGATCAGCAGCGCCATACCAAAGGTCAAATGGGCGCCGTGTAATAATCGGCTGAAGATATCGCGGCCGAGATCGTCTGTCCCTAAAAAGTGTGCCACAGTGCCTGAGGGGTCCCACGAGGGGGGCAATAGCAAGGCCCTTGGATCTTGTGCCTCTGGTGGGAAGGGCGCAATCATAGGGCCAAATAGCGTTAGCAAGAGTAGAAATGCAATCGTCCACAGACCTGCCAAGGCGAAAGGGTTAGCTGAAAAGTTAAGCCAAACCCGCATAGTCGGGGAGGCAATCTGATCTTCTTGATAAATTTTAACTGGTGGCATAAAGGTCTTTTCTGCTCAGAGGATTAAAGACTGTGTGGAGCACTTCAATCAAGATACTTAGGAAGATAATCAATAGGGCTACAGCCAGAATACCACCTTGGATGACAGTGTAGTCCCGTTGGTAAATCCCTGAAACCAGCCAAGAACCCACGCCAGGCCAAGAGAAAATCATTTCGACCACTATGGCATAACTGGCAAAGGAACCTAGCATTAACCCTAAATGTTTCAGCACGGGGATCAAGGCGTTAGGTAGGGCGTGGCGCAGTATAATAGTCCCAGTATGCATGCCTCTGGCTTCGGCGGCGCGGATAAAGGTTTGATTCATTACATTCATCATCGCCGAACGAGTGCTGCGAACCACCACAGTAAAAGGTAACACGGCCAGTGTCGTGGCAGGCAAAATGATGTGCAGCAGCGCATCTTTAAATGCCGACATGCCGTATTCAGACTCAGACAACAGGGTATCTACCAACATAAAGCCAGTGACAGGTTTGATTTCATATAACAAATTGATTTGGCCAGAAATCGGTAACCAACCGAGATCGACACCAAACCAGAGCGAAAGATAAAGACCTAACCAGAACACGGGCACAGAGTAGCCCGTTAGCGTGATCGCCATAATGGTATTTTGGGTGAGCTTATGTTGGCTCTGGGAAGCAAGCACGCCTAAGGGCACACCAAAGCAAATCGCGATAATGGCCGCCATCACAGCAAGTTCGAAGGAGGCGGGTAGGACGGCGCTGAGTTCTTCAGCCACTTCTTGATGTGAGGTGACTGAAATGCCTAAATTACCACTAAGCCTTTGTTGTAGATAAGCGATAAATTGCCACGCTTGGTTTTTATCTAATTTGTAGTCCTGCTCGATTTGAACCAGTTGACTCGCCGTCGGTGTATGTATGCCGGTGAGTGCGTGGGTGCGATCTACCGGAAATAAGCCCGTGGCGTAAAATAAGACACCCACCATGACTAACGAGGTGGCAAGGAACAAATTGAGGCGGCGCAGTAGGTATTTAAACATTAATTCGCCTCCTCTTGTGCTTGGCTAGTTTGGGCGAAGGAAATGCCCCCAAAAGGCGTGAGTTGCATGTCTTTGACATCATGGCGAGTTAACGCCACACGTTTGGCATGGGCCAGACTCAGCATAGGCACTTGTTCAGCTAAAAAGGCTTCTGCTTGTTGATAAATCACTTTACGTTCGCCCTGATCTGACACTTCTCTTGCGTTATCTAAGATGGCATCAAACTCAGGGTTACACCAGCGAGAACGATTGTTATTCGACTGCATTGCGGCGCAGCTCAGCAATGGAGTAAAGAAGTTATCGGGATCGCTATTATCAGCATTCCAGCCAATTAACACTGAATCATAGTCGTCGCGGCTGAGCCGCTGACTAAACACGCTCCAGTCGTAACTGACGATGTTCACTTTGACGCCTAGGTTGGCCAGATCCGATTGAATTAATTCAGCCGTTTTTAACGCATTGGGGTTATAGGCGCGGGCAACTGGCATAGCCCAAATATCGATACTGAGATTTTTAATGCCAGCTTCTTTTAATAGGTCGCGCGCTTTTTGCGGATTGTAATCCACAAGCCCTTTGTTATTGTCGTAGGCCCAAGATGCTGGCGGCAGAACGCCTGTGGCTTCAATGGCGGTATTTTGATAAACCGCCCGCAGGATATTTTGTTTATCTACCGCATAGGCCAGTGCGCGGCGTACTCGGACATCATTCAGTGGCGGCTTTTGCGTATTAAAGGCCCAAAATGCTACGTTGAGTCCAGGTTGTGACTCAATATTCAATTCTTCATGTTGCTTGATAACGGGCAGTTCACCCGCTTTGGGCAGCGCAGATACACTGCAATCCCCCGCGATCAGTTTCGCGAGTCTGACGGTACTTTTTGGCGTGATATCAAATACCAGCATATCAATTTTTGCTGGTTCGCCCCAAAAGTCAGGATGACGGCGATAGCGAATATATTCGTTTTTCGCGTACTGAACTAAAGTGAACGGCCCTGTGCCAATGGCAAAGTGGTCGACGTTTTCAGGATGACCCAAGGCTAACTGCTGCTGCGCATATTCATCGGATAAGATCACCGCAAAGTCGGTGGCCAGATTTGATAAAAAAGAAGCGTCTTTGCGGGTTAAATAAAAGACCACTTCATGATCGTTTATCTTTTCTATCCCTTTAACTTGTTCAGAAAAGCCAATACTTTGGAAGAAGGGATAACCCGTGCGGGAGACAAAATGATAAGGATGCTGGGTATCGATAATACGCTTAAAGGAGAACAACACATCGTCGGCATTGAAGGGCCGTGTTGGGGTAAACCTCTTCGAATGCTGGAACTGCACGTTTTCCCTGAGGGTGAAGCGATAGCTTAAGCCATCATCGGACATAGCCCAACTTGTCGCCAAGGCAGGGACAAGCTTGCCTGACTGGGTATCATAATCCACTAAGCGACTATAAATTTGGTGCGAGGTGGCATCGATTGTCGTGCCAGACGTCACCAATTGTGGATTAAAAGACTCAGGGTTCCCTTCGGAGCAATACACCAAACCGGAAGGGAGTCGTTGGGGGCCACACGCGACCAACAACCAACTCATGCAAGAAACTGCAGTTGTTAGGCACAGGCGTCTAATTAGCACACTCATTTATAAATCATTATTTTATCGACTATGAACGGCTATTTTAGCAGTGCATCTCCCCCATGGGCAATCTGCTTATGCTTTATCAAGTAAATTGTATTTTTTAAGGATGCCACGCAGTTGGTGGTAGCTTAATCCGAGCATGTCGGCGGTTTTCTTTTGGTTGTATTGGCTGCTTGAGAGCGCCTGCTGGATCAGATCCATCTCAAACTTCTCTGTTTGCTCTTTAAAATCCAGCGGAAAATTAAAGCTATTCACTGAAGACTCAGTATTGGCGGGTACTTCAGCCTCAAGTATCGGCGCAGATTGCGGCGTACTGGCAACGGTTGTAGGCGCGACTGAGGTGATTTGGCGTTCGCGGGTCTTGATCCGAGTTTTAGGTCGATAGGGTGAAGCAAAGGGATCGAGGGTGATATGGTCGATGGGCCGATTTTCACCACCATTACGGTAAACGCTGCGCTCGACCACGTTTTTAAGTTCTCGGATATTACCCGGCCAGTCGTGGGTCATTAATTGCTCGACCGCATGGGCACTAAAACCGCTGAACAGTTGCAGCTTTAATTGACGCGCCATGCCAACAGCAAAGTATTCCGCCAGCGTCATTATGTCTTCTGGGCGGCAACGCAGCGGTGGCAGAGTGATCACATCGAAGGCGAGTCTATCGAGCAAGTCGGCACGAAATTCGCCTGCGTCAGCAAGCGAGGGCAGATCTTCGTTGGCGGCGCAGATTAAACGAACATCAGCCTGCACGGTTTTACTGCCGCCGACTCGTTCAAATTCGCCATATTCAATGACACGCAGAAGCTTTTCTTGGATAAGTCCTGAGGTATTGGCTAATTCGTCGAGGAATAAAGTGCCGCCGTCGGCGCGCTCAAAGCGGCCTTCGTGTTTGCCTTTGGCGCCCGTAAAGGCACCTGACTCATGGCCAAATAATTCACTCTCGAGTAAATTTTCACTCAAAGATGAACAGTTTAGCTTAATAAAACTTTGATCCCAGCGCTTAGACAGATAATGTAAGCGTTCGGCAATAAGCTCTTTACCTGTGCCACGTTCACCAATAATCAGTACGGGTTTAGACAGCGGCGCTATTTGCGACACATGTTCTAACACTTCGAGTAGGGCGTTGGATTGACCGATAAGGTTGTCTTGCTGAAATTTATTATCCACGATATTTTTTAGTCTTTCGCGCTAAAATTTGGTGAAAATGATAATAAGTGGCTTGAAGCGTAAAAGGAAGTAAAAGTTAATATTTTGTTTAAGCTATTGTATTTAAATAATAAGTTAAAGTTGGCACGGTTAGTGTATTACCTTATACGAGACCAACATCAATTTGAGGATAGGATTATGGGAATTTTCTCTCGTTTCGCCGATATCATTAACTCTAATATCAGCGCATTGCTGGATAAAGCCGAAGACCCAGAAAAAATGGTTCGACTGATTATCCAAGAAATGGAAGACACACTCGTTGAAGTGCGTTCTACCTCAGCTAAAGTGTTAGCTGAAAAGAAAGAGCTGCAACGTCGTATCAACCGCGTGTTAGAGCAAGTGCAAGATTGGCAGGATAAGGCTGAACTGGCACTGTCAAAAGACCGTGAAGACTTAGCGAAAGCCGCTTTAGTTGAAAAACAAAAAGCGACTGGTTTAGCAGACACGCTGAATCAAGAGTTAGCCGTTATCGATGAACATATCGCACGCTTGAAAGATGAAGTGGGCATGTTGCAAGAAAAGCTGCTCGATGCAAAAGCGCGCCAAAAGACCATTATTTTGCGCACTCAAACAGCGTCATCACGCTTAGAAGTGAAAAAGCAGTTAGATTCAAGCAAGATCGACAACGCTATGCTCAAGTTTGAGCAATATGAGCGCCGTGTCGAAGGCTTAGAAGCCCAAGTTGAATCTTACGATCTTGGCAGCAAAAAGACCTTAGCCGATGAGTTTGCAGCGCTAGAAGCGGAAGATTCTGTGAATGCAGAACTGGCAGCGCTAAAAGCCAAGGTAAAAGGTAAAGCGCCAACTAAGTCAAAAGAATAACAATTCAGAGGTGAGTTATGGATATGGACGTGCTAATGGCGCCGATTATTATTTTCATGGTGATAGTCGCGCCAATATGGTTAGTTCTTCATTATCGCAGTAAGCGACAAGTGAGCCAGGGACTCACTGAGGAAGAGTTTTCACAACTCAATGACTTGATATCCAAGGCCGATAAAATGGCGGCGCGTATCGAGACCTTAGAGGCCATTCTGGATACAGAATCGCCCGAATGGAGGGGGAAACATGAGAGGATCTAATGGCCGTACTTTGTACCGCATTCCCCAGTCAGGCAAAATAGCGGGTGTATGTGCAGGGATTGCCGAGTACTTTGCGATTGAAACTTGGTTAGTGCGAGTACTGGCGGTGTCTATCTTCTTACTCGGCGGCTCTGGTGTAGTGTTTATCATCTATGTCGCTTTATGGGTGATTTTAGACATCAAGCCGCAAAAGCATTACGATAGAGACGATATCGAGGTGAAGAAGAAGCCGTGGCAGTCGGGAGAACCCGCAAAGCAAGCGCTGAGCGACGTGAGTCGTCAATTTCGAAGCCTAGAAGTTAGGCTACAAAATTTAGAACGTCACGTCACCTCTGACAACTTTGATTTAAAAAGACAAATCAATAGTTTGTAACCCTTCTAAAGGGCGGCCATGTCCGCCCTTGTTGCTTAATCTCTGTTTCACTCCAGTGTATAGTCAACATCACTTGACATAAGTTAACATCATTCGACATAAGGGAAGTCTCTATGGGAATGCTTGATGCCTCGCTCCATAAATTAACCCAAAAGGGACAATCCCTGTTACATCGCACCGCGGACCGGCATTTACGTTTGGCCGTGACTGGGCTTTCTGGTGCGGGAAAAACCGCGTTTATCACAGGGTTAGTCAATCAGTTACTTAATTCTGGACCAGTCTCAACCTTACCCCCCCGCCCGCAACAACAGCGCTTTGCCGCTGTGGCAGGTGAGCCGCGATCAGCGTTTACTCGGTGTTAAGCGTGCCATGCAGCCGGATCTTGAAATCGCCAGTTTTGATTATCAAGGCGCCATGTTAGCGCTCACTTCCGAACCTGCGACCTGGCCAGCCTCTACCCGTACTATTTCTGAGTTACGATTGGCGATTAAATACCGACCGCAAAAGGGCTTACTGGCAAAGTTTTCTGATACCGCCACCTTGTATTTAGACATAGTCGATTATCCTGGCGAATGGTTACTCGATTTACCTATGTTGCGCCAAGACTTTGTAACTTGGTGTCGCGCTCAACAAGTTCGCATCGAGAATCTTAAAAGCTCACCCTTGTATGCTGAGTTTGAACAATCTTTGATTTCATTGGATTTAGCCGCCAGCGCCGATGAGCAGCAATTAAAGCAGATTGCCGATCAATATCAGCTATTACTCAATGATTTAGTGCACGTGCAAGGTTATTACCAAGCGCAACCTGGGCGCATGTTATTGCCGGGTGAATGGCAGGGGGCTCCCTTATTGGCTTTTTTCCCCCTGTTATTGGTTAATGATGAAAAGTTTGCTGAACTTTCGCAAAGCGATAAACACAGTGGATTCCATGTACTTGAAAAACGTTATCAAGAATATGTGGCTAAAGTGGTTAAGCCTTTCTATAAAAACCACTTTGCCGGTTTTGATCGGCAGTTAGTACTCGTTGACTGTTTTAGTGCGTTGAATCGCGGTAAAAAGCAATTTGAGGATATGGGCGCGGCGCTCAATGCCATTATGGAAAGCTTTCAGTTTGGCCAATCGAGTTATTTACGGCGTTTATTTGCCCCCCGCATCGACCGTTTATTGTTTGCCGCGAGCAAGGTTGACCATGTGACGCGCGATCAGCAGAGCCATGTTTTGTCCCTGCTGACCGATATGTTGAAACATAGCCAGCATTTTGCCAGTTTCGATGGTTGTAAAGTGGAGACGATGGCGATTAGCGCCATCAAGGCGACTCGCCATGGCATGGTAACGACCCAAGAGGGTGAGGTCGAAGTCGTTCAGGGGACGGGACTCAATGGCAAAGCCCTGACCTTGTTTCCAGGCGAAGTGCCCACTCGCTTACCTGAGCCTGATTTTTGGCGTGACCAAGGGTTTAACTTTGTCGGCTTTGCACCGCCGAGCAATGCCAATGTTGACCCATCTCAAGTGCACTTTGACCATATTCGTCTCGATCATTTGCTGCAGTACTTACTGGGAGATAAGTTGGAATGACGCTAAAGCTATCGGATAACGCTAATGAGCAGGACTCCAATTCTTCTGCCAACTCCTTTGAACGCTCGGCTGAACAATCAGTTGAGCAATCCATTGAACAACAGGCCATTAAACAAAAGCCGCTGAAAAAGCAGCAGCTGTTTGACCCACACGTCGTGGAGCTCAAACCCAGCAAAGAGGAGCTCAAAGGGGCTAAAGCTTTTGATCCGCATACGCCAGTGCAAGAAGTGGCTGCCGATATTGAGGAATTGATGGATGAAACGTTGTCTGCCCATCCAAAAATGATCGATGCTAAATCGGTATCGCCTCAACTCGTTAAATCACGCCGTTGGTCTTGGCTCGCTCGTCTGGCGGTAACGAGTTTATTGCTGCTCGTAGTGGTTCAAACGGGATTAGGATTGAGGGATGCTTGGCTTGAGAGCCCTTGGTTGTTCAGTTTTTATGGTGTGGTGCTTGGGGTCGTCAGTGCGTGGGCATTGGCGGGGGCGTTTAGTGAGTACCGCAAACTGAAGCGACTCAAACAGGTTGCCGATACCCAAGAAACAGGCGCTAGGCTGGCGCAGAGCATGCAAATGGGTGAGGCAGACAGTTTTATCGATAACATAGTGTGCCACTATGGCGACAGCCAAGGTTTGCAGCAACTTCGCAGCTCATTAAAAGATGAACATAATGATGCCGAGAAAGTCTTGTTATTCGAGGACTTAGTGCTGACGGAGCGAGATGAACTGGCCAAAAAAGTCGTGCGACGTTATGCGGCTGAGTCGGCAGTGCTACTGGCGGCCAGTCCGTTAGCTGTGCTCGATATGGCCATCATCCTTTGGCGTAATCAACGTATGCTGCGTGATGTCGCCCGCTGTTATGGCATAGAGCTTGGTTATTGGAGCCGGATTAAACTTATCCGCAGTATCATCATCAATATTATTTATGCGGGCACCAGTGAGTTAGTTACTGATTTAGGAACACAGCTGTTATCGGTTGAAATGACAGGTAAATTGTCTGCTCGCTTGGCCCAAGGCTTAGGGGGCGGCATGCTAACTGCGCGCCTTGGATATCAGGCCATGGCGCTGTGTCGGCCGATTGTGTTTAGGGAAGAGCAAAGGCCTAAATTGTCTAAAGTGCATCAGGAATTGTTGATCGAACTGAAGCAGTTTTCAGGCAAGCTGTTTACCAAGGAAGGCCGCGATGCATTAAAAGGCCAGTTCGCCGATGTTGATGACAAAGTCTCTCGGCCAGCTAAAGATAAGTCTAAAGAGTAGATATTATTTAATATCAAACAATTAACCGATTTAAATCGGCCGAAAGTAGATGCGCTAATGGACTTGTTCCTTAGCGCATTTTTTTTATGATTTTTTGCAGGTGCCGAGTATGACAAAGTGCGGCTGAAAAGTGCTATGTAACAAGTTAATTACACTTGGCGCGCTGCTATTTTCGCCATGCTACTGGCTTAAGTGCTTGGCCGCGTTATGGTAGGGCTTATTCGATAGGGCTAATGTTTTTTAACTTATCTATTGGATTGTCCATAATGCGGGCATTGAGTGTTCCATACCAATAATCAATCAAGAACGGGAATCGCTCAAGGCCAATTACAAGGAGCTAGGTATGCAAGATGAGTCAGGCAAGATGTGGAAAGCGGCAACACAGGTTATTCATGGCGGCCATGAGCGTGAGGCATTTGGCGCCTTAGTGACGCCACTTTATCAAAGTGCGACTTTTGTGTTTGAGTCTGCACAGCAAGGTGGCGAGCGATTTGCGGGTAATGAGCCTGGGTATATTTACACGCGCTTAGGTAATCCGACAACCGCCGAACTTGAACGTAAAATGGCGATTTTAGAAGGGGCAGAGGCCGCCGCTGCAACCGCATCTGGTATGGGCGCAGTATCCGCCGCATTACTGGCTAACTTGCAGATGGGCGATCACTTAGTGGCATCCAATGCCGTATACGGCTGTACTTATGCGCTAATGACGACTCAGTTCGCTCGCTTTGGGATTGAAGTGTCCCTAGTGGACTTCTCATCGGTAGCAGAAATAGAAGCGGCGATTAAATCCAATACTAAGGTCATTTTCTGTGAAACCCCAGTCAATCCGCATTTACAGGTGTTTGATTTAGCAGCAATTGCAAAAATTGCCAAACGTCATCAGCTAGTCAGTATTGTCGATAATACCTTTATGACGCCATTACTGCAGAGGCCGCTGGATTTTGGTATCGATTTGGTGATCCACAGTGCGACCAAATATCTGAATGGTCATGGCGATGTGATTGCGGGGATAGTGTGTGGCAGCGAAGAGCAGCTCCATAAAGTGAAGTATGAAATCTTAAAAGATATTGGTGCTGTCATATCGCCCCATGATGCTTGGCTGATCTTGCGCGGTCTTAAAACCTTAGATGTGCGTTTACAGCGCCATTGCGATAGTGCCCAGCGCGTGGCCGAATTTTTGGCCGAACATCCCAGTATTAACCGGGTGTATTATCCCGGACTTGCCTCTCACCAAGGGCATAAATTCATTGGTCAGCAGATGAAACGTGCTGGTGGGGTGATCGCGTTTGAACTGGCGGCAAATTTAGAAGAAGCTATGGCCTTTGTGGGGCATTTAAGCTTGTTCTCTATTGCGGTGAGTCTAGGCGATGCAGAATCCCTCATTCAACATCCAGCGTCGATGACACACTCTCCCTATACGCCAGAGGCAAGAGCTTCGGCTGGGATTGGTGATAATCTGCTGCGAATTTCCATTGGCTTAGAAGATTGTGACGACATCATCGCTGACTTGAGTCAAGCGTTAGCGCGTTTAGCTTAACGAGTGTAACTAATTTAAACCACCAACTATTTGAATGATAAAAGGGATGCGATTTAGCATCCCTTTTTCTATGGTTAGGTCTAGGTTCTTCGAGTTAAGAGGTGAAGTTTAGCTAGGGTGAATATTTGTGGCGCCGATTTGGTATTTCATAACAGCATGGACTATTTTTGATTTGAGGCCACGGAAGTAGGAAGAGAGGCCGCAATTCATGGAATAGAGGAAGAGTTATGAACATCACCAAATGTATACCCGCTATTATGAGCGCCATGGCATTAACGGCTTTTTTGGCAATGCCAGCAATCGCCGCAGACACCCCGACTAAAGCCGCCGCTAAAATGCAGACTCAGGCTAAAACTGAGGCGAGCGATATGGCATCGGATGCGAAGAAAGCTATGCCAGATGCTGCTCAAGTCAACATCAATACGGCTTCCGCCGAGCAGTTACAAGTGCTAAAAGGGATTGGTGCCGCTAAGGCGCAAGCAATTGTCGATTATCGCACCAAAAATGGTAAGTTCAATGCAATTGATGATTTAGCCAATGTCTCGGGTGTTGGGGCTAAGTTGATTGAGCAGAATCGTCATTTGATTAAGTTGTAATTATATCAGGCGATGATTGAGCGTCATTATGTATTGAGTTTTACTCTTGTTGGATTTTCTTTATACCAAGTTTGACACAGTGAAACTCAGGGAAATGTCTATAAAAGTCTGCATTTGCAGGCTTTTATCATTTCAATCACTGCACTTGCTTATAGATTGTGCAGTTAGGCGGGATATTAAGAGATCTTGTCGATTAGCGCTTGATCCCATAGGAGGCATGGGGGATAATCCTCGGCGTTCAAGCAAGCACTTTGGTTTATCTCTTTCAAAGCAATGCTCGAAGTTATGGTGACCCTAGGGTCCCCCCGCAATGATAACTTGTGAACTCGGCCAGGCCCGGAAGGGAGCAACCGCAGCAAGCGACTCGTGTGCCGGGGTGTCGGCTCTAGGGGAACCTCCAATTCTGCAATACCTCTGTTTTATTCTCGTTCCACTTCTCTATATTTATTCAATTTATTTTATTCAATATACTGGCTAACTGACTATTTCTGTTTTCTGCCGTTAATCATTTATAGCGTGAATACTTTATACGCAATGGGATAATCCATTAGCGAGATTAACGATTGGCTTCGGCTTCTTCCTGCAATCTTTTTTGCAGATTTTGTTTAAGGAAGGCACGGGACTTTTCGAGTGCGGTTTGGATTTCACGCTTTAATGCTTGCAGCTCGTTATAGTCTTCAAAGAAGTAGGTATCGACGAGGTGGCGTATGTAGCGCACTGGCAGTTGATTTAAGGTCACACAACATAAGTCGGCGAGATAGTCTTCAGGAAGCTCGTCCATAAGTCCTTCATCTGACAATATTTCCATTAAAAGAACTTCGTAGTAATTACGGATTTCGAGTTGCATCGTTATGCTCCATGACGGTTTTCATTGAGTTTGCTACCACAAATGGTTTGCCGCAATAAAAAGTTGGCTGTGTCTTTGGCTTAATTGTAGTGCGTCTCTGCTGTAGCCGCCGCCTATCACAGCAGCAATTGGAATATTTTCCGATTTTGCCATTGATAACACAGTTAAATCCCGTCTGAATAGCCCTTCTTGACTGATATTAAGCAAGCCGAGATCATCATTTTGATGGATATCGACCCCAGCATCATAAAGAATGAGATCTGGCTGATGGATGCGAATGAGCAGGGCGAGTGTTTGCTCCACGGTTTCGAGATACAGATTGTCATCGCTGCCTTTGGTTAGCTCAATATCATGGTGGGAATGCTGCTTACGACTCGGGAAGTTCTCTTTGCAGTGAATCGAGCAACTGATTATCCCTTGATGTCGCTGGCTGAGTGTCGCACTACCGTCACCTTGATGCACATCGCAATCAAAAATCAGTACCTTGTGCACTTGCTGGCTCGCGATGGCATTTTGGGCCGCGAGGATAAGATCGTTGAAAATACAATAGCCACTGCCAAAATCGTAATGGGCGTGATGATAGCCACCCGTTAGGTGCAGGCCAATACCCTGATTAATGGTCAATGAAGCTGTGAGAGTGGTGCCTGCCACAGAATGCAAGGTGCGCTCAACTAAGGCTTCACTCCACGGAAAACCAATCCGTCTAAGCGCCGCTGTTGGCAAAGTGCCCGCGATAAACTGCTCTACGTACTCGCGTTGATGCACTTGCATTACATCCTGCGCTGTCATCGCCGTTGGCGTGTGGAACTGGGCTGGTGTGGCAAGCTGATTCTCGAGTAAGTACTGCCGTAAATTCGCGTACTTGGTCGTGGGAAATCTGTGATGAGGAGGAAGCGCCAGCTTGGAATAGCTGGCGTGATAAACCAGTGGGATCAGAGTCAATATTGACTAAACCTCGTTATCGTAAGTCGTTATAACTGTGAAATTGCCCAGCTCATAAATTCTTTACGTGTTTTCTCATCCGCTTGTAACCACCAGTATTGCAACATTTGTTGTGGATTGGCAGCTGTTGCTTTAGAAGTGTCTATGGGAGCTGTGAGTGAGGTCGCGCTAACAGTAGCCGATGTTGCCACGGGGGCTGGTGCAACGGCAACCACTGCGCCTGCTGCACCGGTTGCTGCTGCGGCAGTTCCCGAAACGTCAACGGCTTGATTACCACTGAAAAGGCGAGAGACAAAGCTTTCTTCTTCTAAATTGGTATTCACCACTTGGAAATTGACGTCGCCTTTGTCGCCACGGGTCAATTTGATTTGTGGGTTTTGCGCGTAAACTTTTGGCTTTTTAACGACTTTGCCTTCGGCGGCTTGGAGGTAATATTGATAGTCGCCATCAACGTCTAAGGTCACGATGAAAGGGGCTGATTTAACAAAGGTTTGGCTATCGCTAAAATCGTCTTCTACCATCTCATGGTAACGAATGGCGATTTTATGAGTGCCTGGTGTTAATTCTAAGCTGCTTTTATGATTGAACACGCTAGACTCGACTTTTTTACCATCGAGTGCAAGGTACTCAAATGACATCGGAATGTTGAGATCTGCGGCGAAGGCTGAAGCAGAACCGAGTAATACTAGCAGGCTGCTGATTGGCAAAAGTGATTTCAATTGTTACTCCTTAACGATTATTACTCTGATACGGACGTTCGAATATTTGAATGCGATCTTCTATATAACTAATAGCTTGCCTGCATTTTCCTAGACGACGATGCATCAAAAGGATGTCATTTTGCAATTTTATTTTGTCAGCACTATGACAGTTTTCAAGTTTTGATTCCATTTCTTCAATTTTTTGTTCAAATTTTTTCGCCCAATTCAGGTGTTTGTTCAATTCTTCATAGATCTCGTGACTATTTTGCATCACGTTATTGGCGATCCAATCGAAACCACTGGCTTGGTGAGACTGATTCTGACGCTGAGCAAAACGGGCGCGGCTACTGGCACGTTGCTGAGTTTTTGACTTAATATCGATAGAGGTCGTCAGCAAGGCCCGTTTGACGGCGGTGAATCTGTCTTGGATCCGCTCACAGCTGAGGGCAATCGTCTGGGGGGCGAGTTTGAGCTTAATTTGTTTTTCGAGCTGTATAATGCTGCTACGAATTTGTTCAATACAGGGGCCGAGTTGGGCGCCGTGTTGGACAAATAGCGAATGATTAAAGCGCTCCGTTTCTTGCAGGAGTTTACGCTGCGGCGGCGCGAGTCGATTATCGTGCTGCAGTACTTCTTGCTCTAGCGCTTTGAGCTGATTTTTCAGCATCACCAGTAATTGTTGGGTGTTCACAACCATGCGCTCCATGCCAAATTTGCTGCAATCATTAGCACGATCAAAATAAACAGTGGACGAATAAAGGGCATGCCAAATTTAATCGCGCAGCGCGCGCCGATAAATGAGCCTAACATCATGCACAATCCCATCCACAAACCTATTTGCCACTCTACCTGCCCAAGCCAGCCAAAGATAGTCAATGCGGTCAAGTTGCTGGTGAGGCTTTGTTTCCTAAATCGATTCAGCGAGCAAAGCTCCTCATAATCGTTTGAATATTAAACTACACGGTAAGTTTCAGGCATGCCTAGCCCAGTGAGTTTGTTCAACGCCTTTATCATCGCGTAAGTTTCTCCTACCTGACCGTTATAATTTCGCAGGCTCAATCTGCCACCAAGTAGTTGCTTCACTCTGTACATTGCTGTTTCTGAGATTGACCGCCGATGATAACCATACCGTTTTTTCCACTGTTTATTTGAACCATGAAGCTGTTGCCAACTGACCGCTAAGTTACGCGGATGACCTTGTTCCCAGAGCGCGGCACCTTCCCTCGGTGGAATGAGTACTAAAGCCCGTTTTCCTCGAACGGCATCGTGACAGGCTCTTGTGTCGTAAGCACCATCACCTGAGATATTGCGGATTTTGCGATGGGTTTGCTTGAGCAAATTCGGCATAACTTCAGCGTCAGTGACACCGGATAAACTC